>CAZPZL010000088.1:0-8762 GCA_964590925.1 uncultured Granulicella sp. | reverse complement strand
CCAGGATTGCTGGCACCGGGTCGCTGGGTGCGTCAGAAGGACGAATCCAGATGGGCACTTGGACGGGCACTTGTTCTTCGCGCTCCGGTCAGAGAGAATGATTCGGGGCCATGCGGCGGAGATTCACACGCCGTGCGACGCCGGTCCGGCTGAGTTCAGCCGATCAAATGAAGTTGTGAGGTGAAGGTTTGAGCTTGACGTTGAAGGCGCGGCAGAGTGTGCGGGCGAAGATCAGTTCTGTTGGAACCTACGTTCCGCCCCGGTTGTTGACCAATGCAGACCTGGAGAAGATGGTTGCGACCAACGACCAGTGGATACTGGAGCGCACCGGCATTCATACCCGGCACATCGTGGACAAGGGCGTGGCGACCAGCGATCTGGGCGCGGAGGCGGCGCGGCAGTGCTTGGCGGCGCGGGGAATACCCGCAACTGACGTCGAGGCCATCATCGTGGCCACGGTGACGCCCGATATGTTCTTCCCCTCGACGGCCTGTCTGATTCAAGAGAAAATTGGCGCAAAGGGCGCTTGGGGATTCGACCTTTCGGCGGCCTGTTCGGGCTTTCCCTACGCGCTACAGGTGGGCGCGAAGCTGGTCGAGAGTGGTGCGCACAAGAAGGTACTTGTGGTTGGCGCAGACGTGATGAGCTCAATCATCGATTACACGGATCGCACTACATGTGTCATCTTTGGCGATGGCGCGGGCGCGGTTCTGCTGGAGCCGTGCTCTGAGGGCGAGGTCGGCCTAATCGACTACTGGCACGAGGTCGATGGCACTGGTGCAGGCTCGCTCTACATGCCCGGTGGCGGCAGCCTGAATCCGCCTTCGGCTGAGACCGTTGCCAAGAAGATGCACTACGTCCATCAGGATGGGCCGGCGGTGTACAAGTTTGCCGTGCGCAAGATGGCCGAGGCCACCGAATCCGTGCTGGCAAATAATGGACTGACCGGCAAGGACGTGGGCTGCTTCATTCCACATCAGGCCAACAAGCGAATCATCATGTCCACCGCTGAGCGGCTGGGAATGCCCAGCGAGCGTGTGATTATCAACATCGATCGCTTCGGCAATACCACCGCCGCGACCATTCCAATGGCGATGAAGACCGCCCTCGAAGAGGGCCGAGTGAAGAAGGGCGATCTCGTGCTGCTGGCCAGTGCTGGAGCTGGATTCACCGTTGCGGCGACCCTGTTGCAGTGGGAGATCTAGAGGCTGTCTCGTGAATTGTGAATTTAGTGCTGTTATTTAGGCGCGGTACGCAGTTCTGTGTCCCGGTTTCGCGAAGCTTTGTAGAGCTTCCAGAAGCCGATCACTACGCTGAGCAGAATGACGCTCCAGATGGAAGACAGTATCTCCGCGCTCCACCTGCGGGTGAAGCGATTCCACACGTGCAGGACGTGGGGGCCGTAGTAGACGCCCAGAGCGGCTGCGGTGGCGTGACGCAGCAAGCGGCTGAGCGTGAATGTGACCAGGAATCTGTGGCGCGAGATGCGCAGGGCTCCAGCGGCCAGCACAAAGGGCGACAGCGGCATTGGCGGCGGCAACATGGCAGGCAACGCGACCGCCAGAATGGTGTGCGACTGCATCCAACCGCAGACGCGACCAAGAATGCGCGCGGGAACGTGGCGTTCGAGGAAGACGAGCCCGCCGGATTGTCCAACCTGATAGCTGAACGCTCCGCCCAGAATGGAGCCGACGGTCGCCGCGCCGACCAGCAGAAAGAGATTGCTGTGCTGCGCCGCCAAAACCACGATCATCAGGTCCGTGATGCCCGGGATGGGTAGTGGGACGAAGGACGAATCGACGATGGAGACCAGCAGAACTCCGATAATGCCGAACGAGAGCAGCAGATGAATCAGCGGATTGGCATGATATCGCGTAGCGGGCAAGGCTGCGACCAGAACGACGGCAAGAGCCAGAACCTTGGGTCTGGACGTGGCAATCGCGTACGCTGCGGACAGAGTCATGCTGGATAAGACGCCGCCAGCAGCAGGGAAGTCACGGCGGTTTCGGATTTGTTTCGCTCAGAGGAAGCGTAGGTCGTCGAGCGGAGCCAGTGCTTCGATCTCCGCCGCGTATCTGCGGAAGAGGCGAATGCTTTCGATGCAGTCGGGCGTCAGCGTGTAGTGGATGTTTCGCGTCAGGTAGTGACGAATTATCGCTGGTGGAATTGCGATGCGCGGCGTCCACTCTTCGACGAGTTGGTCGATGTTTGCGAGGCCGTGGTCGCGCGAGAGCGTGAGGTCGGCGGTGAGTTGGGTGGTAGTTATGTCAGTCAGAGCTTCGGGGCGAACGGCCCAGACGGCGGCGACCCATGGCAGTTTAGTGCGCGTGTGCCACTCGTAGGCGAGATCGTACCATCGGCATTTTTCGGTGACTGCGTGCTCGATTTCAATTCGGTTTTCCAAGGCTAAGAGGGCTGGGTCGCCGATGAGGAGCGCAGCGTCGGCCTGCTGTAGCATGGCGATGGGGTCGGCGGGCGAGGGGATGAATATGGGGTCGGCACCGATAAACTTTTTGAAGAGAATTTGCGCGTAGGTGAGCGAGCTGCGCGAGGCCGTGTCGGCTGCAATGGCGCGGACGCTACCAAGGGGAGTGTGTGCTCCTTTGACTATTAATTGAATGGAGCGGACTTCATCGAGCGATGCAATGGTGCAACCGGGGACGATGGCGAGCTCCGGCGTTAGCGCACCGACAGGGATCAGGCCGAGGTCGGCGCGTCCTTCCAGCAACTCTACTGCGCACTGCGCGGGCTGGGTGGAGTGCAGCCGATAGCGCTCGGCCAGCGCGGAGGCAAGCGGCGCGTGTTCGAAGTCCCACATCAGGGGCGCAGGGTTCAGAAAATTGATGGCGGCGACGCGCAGACGAGTTGGCATGGTGGGCGGCAAGACTCTATCCAGTGTATGGGATACACAGGCGTAAAGGCGCACCACTCCGCCATGCTGCGGAATGGCGCTCTCTGGATGGGTCGGATTGATGTGTCAATTTGCCGTGGGCGGTTCGGCGTGGTCGATGACGAGGGTATCGACCGGACCTTTGGTGGAGACGAGCTTAAGACCGAGCTGCTCCTGTACGGCGGTGAAGATCGATGGGCCGGAAGCGTCGGACGGCGCAGCGTCACTGCTGGCGGAGCCTAAATCCCGCGCCCACTCCAATTTAATCTCGTAATTGCCAGTGAGTCCGGTCTTGTCGATGACAGGGCGTCCGAGCTGCGAGGACAGCTGGTAGATGAGAGCCGAGATCTGAGCCGTCTCCATACTGAACTTTCCGCTACTGCCCATGGTCATTCGGGTAGGCTGACCGGGTTTCGCAGGCTGAAGTTTGGGACCGCTCTTGGCGACGACCAGCTCATAGATGGGCTGTTCTTTGGTCTCGGTGTGGACGACGAGCTTGAAGCGGTCGGCGAGCAGTGAGCGCAGCATGAGATTGCGCTCTTCCTTTGTGATCGGTTGCGGAGTGGCACCATCGGCGGCGACGACCTTCGCTTCGATGTCGTAGTGGTTGGAGTCAATCCAACTCGGGCCTCCTGAGATCTGTTCCGGTCTGACACCGTAGGCGTTGGCGATCAGCGACTTCAAATCGATATTGCTGGCGGAGTAGCCGTCCGGCAGGCTTTTGCTGCCAACTCTTATCATGCGGAAGCTACCGTTGCTGCTCATCTGCGAGCTGTCTTTATTTAGGTGAATGGAGATGACATCAAAGGCGGGAGTGTTGGCGGACGCAGAATCGGTTGGCAGTGTGGGGGAGACTGACGGTGCGGACTGAGCGTGGGTTGTGGGCGCGGTGAGGACGAGCAGGACGGCGGCGAGGAGGAGGAGACTGGTTTGGCAGTTCATAGCGAGATTCCATTTCTGGGTGGAATGACTGCGATTCTTCTATATGACGTTTGGGCTCGGAATTCGCTCAAAAACTAATGGATGACCGAGAATGTACGTCCTCGTGCAGGAAGGGGGTGGAAGCGGTTACACTGCTTGCAGAGTATGGCTGGCATTCTGTTCATCATCTCGGCGCCCTCGGGTTCGGGCAAGTCCACGCTGGTCGGGCAGGTCCGCTCGCTGGTCGAGGGTCTCGACTTCTCCATCTCGTATACGACACGCGCCCCTCGTGGCTCAGAGACCGACGGGCGCGAGTACCATTTCACTAGCCGCTCAATCTTCGAGCGCATGATCGGCGATGGAGAGTTTCTGGAGTGGGCTGACGTCTTTGGCGACTACTACGGTACGACGCGGCTGTCGCTCGACTATGCGCGCGAGATGGGGCGCGATCTGCTGTTGGACATCGATGTGCAAGGCGCGTTACAGGTTATGCAGATGCTGCCGCAGGCTGTGTCGATCTTCATCATGCCGCCCAGTCCAGATGTGCTGGAGTTGCGTCTGCGCAATCGAAGCATCGCCGAAAAGATGACCGACGAGGAGAAGATCGAGCGCAGGCTACAGCAGGCGCGCTGTGAACTGGAGCAGGTGTGGGATTACAAGTACGCTCTGGTCAACGATGTGCTAGATCAGGCAACCTCGGAGATGCGCGCAATTGTACTCTACGAGCGCGGAGGGAGCGATGGAGTGGAGAAGCTGGCGGCCAGTTGTCGGACCAGCGCTCACTCGCCGCGGTTGGACGCAGCGTTGAACAGCTTCCACGTTGCACGAGCTGGCTGGACTGCCTAATAGCTCGACAGGACAAACGCGCTGGGTTGCGGTAGATTGGAAGCATCCCCCCGAGGTGCCAACGATGTCGATTGAAGATCCGCTGCACAATAAATATAGCCTTGTGAAGGGTGCCGCGCGCAGGGCTCGCCAATTGCAATCCGGCGCGCAGCCGATGGTGGCGACCACCAGTACGAAGGCTTGCCGCGTGGCGCAGGACGAGATCAGCGAAGGACGTGTCACTTTCGTGGTGAGCCATGCGCCGAAGGCTGTCGTAGTAGAGCCCGACGAGCCGGACGACGAGGAGTAGCCGCCGCGATGCACAGCGAGCAACTGCGCGCCTGGATCGAGTACTTCCACGGCCTCGGCGTCTATGACTTCTACCGTAATGGCGATCCGGTGCCGCTTGGCGCGAGAGAGGCTGAGACCGGATCTGCTGAGCCAGCGGGCGTCGTCGCAAAAATTACCGCGCAGGACAGCGTAGAATCGACACAGATTTCCCGTCCAACCGCAGCATTGCAGAGGCGTGATTCCATTGCGCGCGACACATCGCCTGCGTCGCTGATTGCCGAGAGTACTGCCATGCCACCCATTAAACTTGTCTCATTCAACGACCTCGCTCCATTGTCCACGGAGAAGATTCCGGCTGCCGAGAGGCAAGCGGCTCTGCTTGCAATGCAGCAGGAGATTGGCGATTGCACGCGCTGTCCGCTGGCCTACGCGGGACGACACCAGATTGTCTTTGGCGACGGCTCGCCGACAGCTCGGCTGGTCTTCGTCGGCGAGGGGCCGGGAGCGGATGAGGACGCTCAGGGCCTGCCCTTTGTCGGCAAGGCGGGGCAGTTGCTCAATAACATGATAGGCGCGATGGGGCTGGCACGGACCGAGGTCTATATCGCCAACATCGTCAAGTGTCGCCCGCCTAGCAATCGCGTCCCAGAGCCTGCCGAGGCAAACGTATGCACCCAGTTTCTGCTGCGTCAGATCGACATCGTTCAGCCAGAGGTGATTGTGGCGCTGGGCGCGACGGCGGCGACGTATCTTCTGGGCGTCAAGCAGTCGCTCGCCTCGCTGCGTGGCGAGTGGCATGACTGTCGCGGGGCAAAGCTTGCGGTGACGTATCACCCGGCGTTCCTGCTGCGCGATCCACGGCAGAAGGTAGAGGCATGGAAAGACCTACAAAGGGTAATGCGCGAGCTTGGCCTCACGCCCCCGAAACCTCCTGCAAAGTCTACTTGAGCCGTCGCCATATTGCTGTTCCCCCCGTCCAGTTTCTTCAGGCCTCCATTGCACCGGAGTAGATCGCCATGCCTGCTACGGCATCGACGCCCATTGCGTCCAGCGAGTCGACCTCCTCGCGCTGCTTGATGCCGCCAGCGACGATCAACTGCTTGGCCGTGCAGGCGCGCAGCACGGCGGCGACGTCGAGCGGGAAGCCCTGCATGGTGCCTTCGGTGTCGACGTGGGTATAGAGGAAGGCGGCGCAGGAGTCTTCGAGCCAGGTGATGGCCTCCTCCGGCGTGAGGTCGACCGAGTCCTTCCAGCCCTTTACCGCGACGCGACCACCCTTGGTGTCTACAGAGAAGCAGAGGGAGTCTTCACCGAGCGTGCGCTTGAGCTCCTCGGCAAATTCGAGGCGAATGACCTTGTGGCGGCGCTTTTCGTCCGCCTCGGCAAGGCCGAAGATGCTCGATCCATAGATGACGCGCCTGGCTCCGGCGTCGAGCAGCAGACGGCCATCGGCGACGGTCTTCAAGCCTCCGCCGACCTGACATGGCAGGCGGCGGCAGATCATCTCGATGAGCTTGCGATTCTCGCCTTGTCGCATCGCCGCATCAAGGTCGATGAGTTGCACTAGCGGATACTTCGAGAAACGTTCGATCCAGTACTCGAAGTCGTCGAAGGCCAGCTTCAGCTTCTCTCCCTGCACCAACTGGACAATGCGCCCGCCCATCAGATCAATCGAAGGAATCAACATCTAGATATGTCTCCTGAAATATCGCTGTAGAAAAATATAGGTTTTGGTCTTCAACACGGCAGACGAACGCTTACGCCTGCCTGCTGTAGCTGCGCTTTCAGCTCGCGCGAATCGGTGATGCCGAAGTGGAAGATGCTGGCGGCCAGCGCGGCGTCGGCCTTGCCGCGGCCAAAGACCTCGGCGAAGTGTGCGGCAGAGCCTGCTCCACCACTGGCGATGACGGGAATCTGCACCGCGGAGCTGACCGCAGCAGTCAGCTCGCAGTCGAAGCCGTTGCGCATTCCGTCGGTATCCATGCTGGTGAGAAGGATTTCGCCTGCGCCGCGTTGTTCGGCCTCGCGCACCCAATCGACCACGCGCAGGCCGGTGGGCTTGCGTCCGCCGCTGACGTAGACCTCTGCGTCTTCGGCCCCCTTTGCGCCGCGCCGCGCGTCGATCGCGACGATCACCGCCTGCGCGCCGAAGCTGGCGCCGATCTCGCTGATCAGCTCGGGGCGGGCGATGGCCGACGAGTTGACGCTTACCTTGTCCGCGCCTGCGTCGAAGACCGCTGCCGCGTCCTCTGCCGTGCGGATGCCACCGCCGACGGTGAAGGGCACAAAGAGCTTGGCCGCCGCGCGCCGCACGGTGTCGAGCAGCGTGCCGCGTCCTTCGTGTGTTGCCGTGATGTCGAGCAGTACGATCTCATCGGCACCGGCCGCCGCGTGGCGATGCGCCAGCTCTGCCGGGTCGCCTGCGTCGATGATGTCGACGAACTGCACGCCCTTTACAACTCGCCCGCCGCGCACATCCAAACATGCAATGATTCGCTTGGTCAGCATCTTGATCCCCTACCTCTTTACATCACGTTCCGCACTTTACTCTTGTCATTCCGCAGCTTTTTGTTTGTCATTCCGCAGCGAAGCGGAGGAATCTGCTTTTGCATCTAATCCGCGCCCATCCGTGCAAATCCGTGGTCGGTCTTTCGTCCTCACAACTCCACAAAGTTCTTGAATACCTGCAGGCCCACTGCCGCGGATTTCTCTGGGTGGAACTGCACGCCCATTACGTTGTCGCGCTCGACGGCTGCGGTGAAGGCTCCGCCGTAGTGGGTGATTGCGGCGGTTGCCGCGACCACCGGCGCGCGCCACGAGTGCGTGTAGTAGACGAAGCCGCCGTCGGCAACGCCGCGCAGCAAGCGTGAATCCGCGTGAATGCCTTCGAGCGAGTTCCAGCCGACGTGCGGCGACTTCAGATCTTGGATACCATGGGGACCCTCGTATGTGGGGGGAAAGTGCTCGCACATTCCGGCGAATGCGCCGAGACCTTTCGTGCCATCGGCTTCGGTCGAGCCTTCGAAGAGCCACTGTAGGCCGACGCAGATGCCCAGGAACCACGCGCCTTTTGCGATGCTCTCGCGCACGGCTTCGGTCAGGCCAAGGTCTTCCAACAACTGCGTCGCCTGAAAGTGGCCTACGCCGGGAAGGACGACTTTGTCGGCTCCGCGCACCACCTCCGGCGACTGCGTTACCACCACCTCGCGCGCGGTACGTTCTTCGCCCAGCAGATAGCGCAGCGCCTTCACCACGCTCGTCAGATTCCCCGCCTTGTAATCAATCACTGCAATCATTAGATCGTCTCGGCATAAGTGCTGTTAGTAGGCATCCCTGGTTGAAGGTCAAAAGACAAAGTGCGAGCTACTATACGGCCTGAAACCCCATAACAATCTCCAAGTACAACCTCATACCCATCTTCAACAGCAGACATTGAAAGTGAAGAAAGTACGTTCTGATGATTGAAGCCGGTTAATTCCAAATACTTTATGTCTTCTAGTATCAGCGACACAATTGCATGCTTGTCTGAAATGTAATAACCACGATCATCGATCCTATCTGTCATGCGGAAACAGTGAATTCTAAGATGGGAAACACCGTCCCGATTCAGTTCAATGCAAGTGACCTCCGCGTCGTGGAACGACGGCCAGTGCTCAAACCATTCAACTAACCGATGAGCGCCGGGAAGGTTCGCAACCGATGTTTGAGAAATCACAACGACTCCTTTCAATATTCCTGCTATAACAGTCCCTTCGTACTTGGCAGCATCTCTTTCATTCGTTCATCGCGCGAGCAGGCGCCGCGCATGGCTCGGGCGAAGGCTTTGAAGATGGCT
>CAZPZL010000087.1:0-8785 GCA_964590925.1 uncultured Granulicella sp. | reverse complement strand
CACCGTAACCGGTCTCCCGGTAAATGGTTCGTAGTTGGTGAATGTATTCGGCGGCAGGGCCGCCTTTGCCGCAGCCCTCTGCCGCGCGATCTCCGCGGGATCGGCCGGCGCATGCTCCTCGAAGAACTTAATGGTCTGCGGTTGTCCATCCTCCAGCAGCTTGAAGTCGCCCTTCGTCAGCCCGGCCACCGGATGCCCGTGCTTATCCGTCACGACTACATCTAGCAACCCTAGATGCGTGTCTGCGTGAAGAGTATAGACGCCGTTTTCGCTCTGAATGCTCATCGGCTGTTGCGCACACAACACCGCGCCACTGAGGAGACAGGCGAACAGCATCCCGACATGACATGAATAGATACCTGCTTGCATAACCCCGAATCCCCCATTTGCATAACTGATTCTCTTGAGTCGTATCACTTCCGAGCTGAGGTTGTCCCAACAATAATTGAGAGTTGAGCGATGGTTCAGACTGATTCCGTCGAATGGGTTGCCAAACCTTGAAGGGAGATCCGCACAAAGAGGATGCGGATCGAAGCCTGGCACGACCATCACGCTGCGACCGCACGAAAGACGAATCTCAATGGCCGCAGCACTGTTCTGAATCTCAACCGCGCTCGTTGTCTGGATCGCCTCGCGACAGCTCGCAATTTCTTCGCTGTGCCGACTCGTGAGTGCGACACTGCTCTGGGCATCGTTGACTTCGACAGCCACAAAGTAGACTTCGACAGCTACAAAGCTACCTGCGGCTCGCGCAACTTCCGCCGCCAGGCGAACAGTTGCGGGGCGCACAGATCGCGTTCGCGACAGAACTGGGCCACACTCAAACCACTAGCGAATCAGCCGCTGCCAACGAACCCATGCCGCCTTGTGCCGCTTCTGCATGTCCAGAGTTTCGCCCACCGCGCACAGCAAAACAAGATGCGGTTCGTTGAGCGCTCACAGTATTTTCCCGTAGCGCGCTGCATTACATCAACTCTGAAAGTGTTCTAGGTGTTGGCCTTGAGCTAAGAGATTAGAGCTTGGGATTCAGGAGAGCTTGTCGGGCTCATGAGATGCTATTAGAAGAGACATTTGTCGCTCGGTACGGCGAATTCGAGGAGGATGGATTTGGCGGACATTGCGGATTTTGTGGCGGGCTTTGAGCGGTTTCAGCAACGCTATTTTGGCGGCGACGAGAGCGTCTTTCAACGTCTGAGGAAGGGACAGACGCCGCGCGCGCTGGTTATCTCCTGCTGCGACTCACGGGCTGATCCGGGGATGCTGCTTGGAGCGGGACCGGGCGAGATCTTCGTGGTGCGCAATGTGGCCAATCTGGTGCCGCCCTATCGAGACGGAGCCCAAAAGACGAGCGTTCAGATGCCGGGAATACGCGCCGACATCGAGTTTGCGGTGAAGAGCCTACAGGTGGAGCGAATTATCATTCTTGGTCTCTCCGGGTGTGGTGGAATCGGGGCACTGATGGACGGCGAGGGGGTCGGTGAGAGCCGGTACGAGTTCATTGGAGCGTGGGTTAGCATTGCGGCCAAGGCACGCGAGCGGGTGCTGCGGGAACTGCCGGGCGCCAGCCGTGCGATACAGGCGAGAGCCTGCGAGCAGGTGGCGATTGCGTTGTCAATGGAAAACTTGCAGTCGTTCCCGTGGATCCGAGAGCGAGTGGAGACTGGTGAACTAGTGCTGCATGGGTGGTATTTCGATCTTGAGCACGGCGAGTTGCTGGGTTATGAGGCGGCGACCGGAAAATTTGTGGCGTTGGTGACACGTTCGGGTGGAGCCGCGGAACGGAGTTAGTGCATTTCAATTTACCTGTAATCCAGATAGATTTTGCCATTTTGAACGCAACAAAGAATCCCACAGATGGGTATCCATTCGACACAGATATCACTGGCGTCAGTCTTCCGTGCCGCGTGATGTGTCCGTGGCTTGGTTCATCGCCCGCCGCAGAACCACATCGTAAGCGGCCTTCTGTTCGTTGTACTGCGCGTCGCTCAACCGGCCCGCAATCCGATCTGTCTCAATCTCGAAGATCTCGTCCTTCAGTGCGCGCAATAGAACGCTCTGCCTCGTTTTCTGCCCTGATTCCTGTGCGGCAACAGCAGGAGAAGAAAGCTCCACAGCCAACGGGACCAGCGCCGGGCTGGTCGTGGGCGCAGAGCCATTCCTCAACATTGCGCCTGAGCCTGCCGCCAGCGTCAGTCCCAGCGTGCCGAGGATCCACCACTTGTACTTTGCCCAGGGATCGTTGGTGCCATTGGGATCGTCCGGCACGCCCAACCCTCCTCCTGGTCGCGAACTGCCAGTCTGTCCGCTGGTTTGGTCTCCACTACCCTGTGCATCCTCCTGTGTCTGCGGCAACTGCCCCGTGCCGCTCAATGTGAACTCGACCGGTTGCGCGGGATTCGGCTGATGCGCGTCGTAGCTCTGGGAGCTGGCGTCAAGATTGATGGGCTGAAACGCACTCGTCTGTGCAAACTTCATCGACTTTGGAATCATCACGGCAACGTCGCCAGGTGGCATCGTCAGCCGCAGCGCGAAGGACTGCTTGCCGTTGTATGGAATGCTGTAGGCCACCTCGAAGCGCGTCTCGCCGGGGCGCACCGGGAAGGTAAACGCGTAGTGTCCGCTGACCGCGTCGAGCGTCTTCACATCGGTGTTGGTACCCATGCCGCCAGCAGTGCTAGCCTGCGTTTGCACAATCGTTGCACCCTTTGGAAGGTAAAAATCCAGCGTATTGCCGCCGTATTCGGTCACTGGCGGAGCCGATGAGTTCTGCACGACGAAGGTCTCGATCAGGTTGAGCGACTTGCCGCCCGAATCGGACTCGGCGCGCAGGACTAGAAACGTGTTGCCGACACTGTCAACCTTGACCGCCGCGTCGTACACGTCGATGTCGATCTTGCTCAGCCCTGGTGGCACGCTCTTGAAGTAGTCTGCCCCCCGATGGGTGATGTGCAGCAGAATCTGCCCACCTTCGGGCGTCCCGACGTGGAACCGACCGTCATCGTCCGTTATCGTCGTCGCCAGCTCGTTCATCCCCTGCATGGTATTGATAACGGCAATCGTATCGCCCGCAGAGGCCTTGCCCGAGGTGCGATTGGTGACGATGCCGGTCAGCGTGCCGGCCAGCGCATTCGCCGCGCATAGCATCGTGCAGACTAGCGACAAAAGATATCGATGGAATTTGGGTAAGATCGGCGTCTTTGGATTCAAGGTCAGTGGGTCCAGTTCTCAATCGCTAGATTGGGGATGTGCTGCGGTCTTGCTTGTCGTTTGAAACAATCGTCGGCTCTTCATGCCGCGCGCGGTCAATAGCTCAATCTCGGCAATAGCCCGCTCGCCTTCCTCTTCCAGCGCGCCTCGCTGCTGGTTGTAGTCGGCCTCGGGATACTTGCCCGCAAGAAACTCAAATTGCAGATCGCGCAGGTTCTCATCAATCGCCTCCTTGCGTTCGCGCAGATAGTCCACGCGCGTCTTATCGGCTTGCACAAAGGGATCGCGCTCCGGCCAGAAGATATATGCGAAGCACGCCAGTGATAGCGCAACAATAGCAAACAAGCTCATTCTGGCCTCACTTCCGCGAGCGCTACCGCAGAGACTCCAACAAATGCTTCGCCCGTCGAATCGTTCAGCCGCTGCGTCTGCGGTCGAACAATATTTGGCACCAGCGCTATCAGAGTCCCGACGATCACAATACCAACGCCGATCCATATCCATCCCAGCAGAGGATTGACGAAGACCTTGATGATCGTCTTATTGTTGTCCGGGTCGATGCCCTCATACACCGTATACAGGTCGGCCTCCGGTGTCGAGTGCAGCGCCACAATCGTCGAGGCCTGCTCGTGGTCCGTGCCCACCGCGTAGATGCGCCGCTCCGGCGTCAACTGCGTAATTCTGCGTCCGTGCTTGTAAACGTCTAGCAGTGCATAATCGGTGTCGTAGTTTGGCGTCGAGTCCTGTGTAATGCTCTGGCAGACCAGCGTGTACGGCCCAATCGCCAGCGTATCGCCAAAGCTCATCTCTTGCTCAACTGACTGGTTGAACGCGCCGCCACTGATGCCCACCAGTAGCACCACAATGCCGAAGTGAACGATGTAGCCGCCGTATCGTCGCGTGTTGCGCCGCGTCAGTAGTACCACCGACGCCAGCAGGTTCTTGCCCGTCTGCGTGCGCACCACCTTGGCTCCGCGCAGAAACTCTCCCACGATGACCGTAATGACCCCGACCGCCAGCGAGAACGCCGTCAGCGAGAAGAAGGTGGTTTCCATTGCGACGCCATCATTCCAAGGACGCACTCCACAGATAATCAGCACTACCGCCGCCGCCACCGTCAAAATTGCGGGCAAAACGAAGTTGCGCCGTATCGAACGCAGCGACGTTGATCGCCAGGCCAGCAGCGGTCCCACGCCGATCAGCAGCAGAAGAAATAGCCCGATGGGAATGTTTACACGATTGTAGAAGGTCGCGCCGATCGTCAGCTTCGAGCCGGTGACGAACTCCGAGAGCACCGGAAACAGCGTCCCCCACAGGACGGTGAAGCACGCTGCCAGCAGGATCATATTGTTAAAAAGAAAGCTCGACTCGCGACTGACCAATGCGCCCAGCCTGTTCTCCGACTTCAAGTGGTCGCGCCGCAGAAAGTAAGTAAACAAACACACCGCAAAGACCAGCACGATAAAGACATAGAACCACGAGCCAATCGGCGACTTGGCAAATGCATGAACCGAACTGACCACACCCGATCGCGTCAGCAGCGTGCCCAGAATCGTCAGCAGGAAGGTGCTGAAGATCAGCCACACATTCCAGCTCTTCATCATGCCGCGCTTTTCCTGCATCATGACGGAGTGCAGAAATGCGGTGCCCGTCAGCCAAGGCATCAGCGAGGCGTTCTCCACCGGGTCCCATCCCCAATACCCGCCCCAGCCCAGCACCGAGTAGGCCCAGTGCGCGCCCAGAAAGACTCCGCAGGTCAGGAACAGCCACGTCACCATCGTCCATCGCCGCGTAATCTGTATCCACTTTTCGCCTGGATAGCGCATCATCAGCGCGCCCAGCGCAAAGGCGAACGGCACGGCGAATCCCACATAGCCGAGGTAAAGCATTGGCGGATGAATCACCATTTCGGCGTACTGTAGCAGAGGGTTCAACCCCGCGCCATCGGTTGCCAGCGGCCCCGGCGCAATCGAGAACGGCGGCGCGACATTGGTCAGCAGCAGTAGAAAGAAGATCTGAATTGCAGCCAAAATCACCGAGGCAAACGCGCACAACCGGACGTCTATGCGATACCGCACGCGCACCACGAATCCGTAGGCACCCAGCAGCCACGCCCACAGCAGCAGCGATCCCTCCTGCCCGCTCCACATAGCGGCAAACTTGTAGGCGGGATTCAGCGCGATGTTGCTGTGCGCGCGAATGTACTCCACCGAGAAGTCGTTGGTAAAGGCCGCCCACACTAGCGCGAAGGCTGCGCAGCACAGCACGGCGAAACACGCAATCCCGGCTCGCCGCGCCGACTCGCCTATGCGCGCCCACCGGTCCTCCGTAAGGCCTGTCGCACGCAGTCCGCCCGGCGTTGCGCCCCACAGTGCCAAGCCACCGGCGGCAAAGTTGTAGATCGCAAGCGTCAGCGCCAATAATAAGCTGTAGCTTCCGAACTCCGGCATGGGGTGCAGGCTCATCGCCCACACATTGTCTCAGATAACGGCGCGTGATGCAGTAAGTTTGTGACACACATCACGCGAAATCTCGCTATTGTCTCACAGTGCTGAATTGCAAACCCTTATGCGACGACCTCGATTGCATCTTCTCGCAGCAGTGCCTGAAGATTGATCAGCAGCAGGCCAGGGGACAGTGGTTTGTGTAGGAATCGCACGTTTAGACCTGCGTACTCATGTTCGACATCATCCATCCCACTCAGAACCATCACAGCAAGATCGGAGTGGGTCTGGCGCAACTCGCGCACAAACTCCGAACCGCTCATCTGCGGCATGATGTGGTCGGATATCACTGCGTCGATTGGCTGTGAGAACTCATTCTGGCGTAGTTGCTGCAGCGCAATCGCAGGGTCCAGTGCAATATGAACAATATATCCGACACGTTGCAGGATTGCTTGCCGCGTCGCAGCCTGTAGAGCGTTATCGTCAACTAGAAGAACGACTTCGTGGGGCGGCTCCGGTTGTATCAATTCGTCTTTTGTCACTGTTTTGGGTCCGTCCACCAGCATAATGAAGCTCCCTGGACATCCGCTTTCGTACTGTGAACGTAAGATGCGAGAAGGATAGCTTGGTTGCCCGTTGTGTGCAATTCTGACCAGAGATTCCTCCTGGTTCACGAACCGCATCCGGCTCCTGTGATTCTTTACTGGACTGATTATGCTGAGAACATTTACAGTTGCCGTGTAACTTTAATCCCCCCAGCAAGTACGTGCAACACGCCGATAAGGAAATTCAAAAGTGAATCTCACGCATCTGACCTACATCGACTGGCTGATCATGCTGGTCTACTTCATCTTTGTGTTGGGCATCGGGTTTGTCCTGAAGCGCTACATGAAGACCTCCAGCGACTTCTTTTTGGCGGGGCGTTCGATCCCCGCATGGGTCTGCGGACTGGCTTTCATCTCGACCAATCTGGGTGCGCAGGAGGTCATTGGTATGGGAGCTTCGGGCGCCAAGTACGGCATCGTCACCAGCCACTTTTACTGGATCGGCGCGATTCCGGCGATGTGCTTCGTGGGCATCTTCATGATGCCGTTTTACTACGGCTCGAAGGCGCGCTCTGTGCCAGAGTTTCTGCGCATGAGGTTCGACGAGAAGACGCGCGCGGTCAACGCATTTTCGTTTGCCTTCATGACGGTTGTCAGCAGCGGCATTTCAATGTACGCAATGGCGATGTTGATTCAAGAATTGGGTCTGTTCCACGGCATCATGCCCGACAACTACATCTTTCATGTCTCAGTCATTCTTTCGGCGCTGATTGTGCTGGGTTACATCTTCTTTGGCGGGTTGACCAGCGCGATCTACAACGAGGTTCTACAGTTCTTTCTGATTGTCGCGGGTTTGTTGCCGCTGGTCTGGATTGGGCTGCGCAGACTCAGTATAGAGAACGGAAACATCGGTGGCTGGGCTGCAATCAAGAAAACCTTACCTGCCAACATGACCCACTCCTGGCAGGGGATGGCTCACGCCAACACCAACTCGCTTGGCGTCGAGTGGTTCGGCTTGGTAATGGGGCTGGGATTTGTATCGAGCTTCGGGTACTGGTGTACGAACTTTCTAGTAATTCAGCGGGCTATGGCTGCGGATTCGGAAGATTCCGCGCGCAAAGTGCCGCTGATCGCAGCTATGCCCAAGATGGTTCTACCGATTCTGGTGATCCTCCCCGGTCTGATAGCGGTCTCCATTGCAACCCATACCAGCGGGTTGGCTGTCGGCGCAAACCCAGCCATTTCCTCCTCCTACGTCAACGCGCAGAGCAAGCAGTTGCCGCTCGATGAGGCGCATCCCCATGGCCTCATCCCGGTCAAGACCGATCCGATAACCGGTAAGGATGTCGTTGATTCCAACGGAGTAAAGGTCTACGACTACAACAAGACCATACCAGTCATGCTGCTCACATTCTTCCCCACAGGGGTCCTCGGTCTGGGACTGACGGCTCTGCTGGCCAGCTTTATGTCCGGCATGGCTGGCAACGTTACGGCGTTCAATACGGTGTGGACCTATGACATCTATCAGGCTTACATCAACAAGAAGGCCAGCGACGCGCATTACCTGTGGATGGGCCGCATGTCTACGATCGGGGGCATATTGCTCTCGATTGCGGCGGCCTACGCCGTTAGCAGCTTCAACAACATCATGGACGCGCTGCAACTGGTCTTTGCGCTGGTCAACGCACCACTATTTGCGACCTTCCTGTTGGGCATGTTTTCCAAGCGCACCACCGGTCATGGAGCCTTCACCGGTCTGGTCGCAGGCACCACCGGCGCACTCATCCATCACGGCCTCACGCTACCAATGGGAGAGGCTGCTGGCATTCACGGAGGCTGGATTCACATCCTGCATCGCTATCCCAGCGACATGGCGCAGAACTTCTGGACGGCAATCTTCGCCTTTGCCATCAACCGGGTGGTGACGATTGTGGCCTCGCGCATGTCGGCACCGCGGCCGGAACTGGAGCTAGTCGGCCTAGTCTACTCACTCACTCCCAAGCCGGTCGAGGCCGACAAGCAGTGGTACCAGCGTCCAACCGTCTGGGCCGTTGCCGTTCTCGCCCTAGCCGTCGTCCTCAACATCGTCTTCGCGTAAGACGGTGGCATCATGTAGTGCATTTTCGCAATGGTTGTAGAGATAAAAGAATTTGGAGTGAAGAATCCCTGTATTTTCTTCGCGCCGCAACGCTCTACACTACAGGGGAAGATGCTCTAAGAATAAAAGCAGAAGGTATGGCGCAACTTTGATCCTGCCTTCTGCCCGCACACTATACTACGGAGTTCACAATGGGTCTCGACATTCGCATCCCCCTCGGTCTTGTCTTTCTAATCATCGGCGGCATGATGGGTATCTACGGCATCTTCACCAACGGCGATGCGGCCATGTACGAGAAGTCGCTGGGCATCAACATCAATCTAGTCTGGGGCGGACTGATGTTTGCCTTTGGCCTGATCATGTTCCTCTTTGGCCAGTTCAGCAAGCCCCAGGAAATCCCCACCGATGCCGCCCCCACCGACCGCCCCCACACCCACTAGGCTGTATCGACAATTGCGAGTAGCAGGATGGCAGAGCAGGCGATGGCTACA
>CAZPZL010000086.1:0-8792 GCA_964590925.1 uncultured Granulicella sp. | reverse complement strand
CGCTCTTGGCGGCTCTGCCAATTCGCAGACGCTCAATGGAGATTCGAACCTGCTCCCGCACTGCATCGCGACCGGTGAGCGCTGGCGGAGGAGTGCCTGCGCCGGGGGAGTACGGATTGCGGATAGAGTCCACAGGACGATTATACTCAAATTATCAAAGTTATCAAAAAAAGATAACTTCGCTAATTTAGATATAAACCCCTACGCGAATTGCTCGAGGAAGCGCATGTCGCCGGAGTAGAAGTGGCCGATGTCGCTGATTCCGTGCTGGATCATGGCGATACGCTCGACCCCCATGCCGAAGGCGAAGCCGGTGATCCGCTCCGGGTTGTAGGCGTCGTCTGCGGGGTTGATTTTGCGCCGCTCGGCGGTGACGCTGGCGAAAACGGCCGGGTCGACCATGCCGCAGCCAAGCAGTTCTATCCAGCCCGAGTGCTTGCACTTGCGGCAACCCTTGCCCGCGCAGAAGATGCAGCTTATCTGCACGTCGGCGCTGGGTTCGGTAAAGGGAAAGAAGCTGGGAAAGAAGCGCGTCTTTACGGCAGAGCCGAAGAGCGCCTTCATGGCGTGGTCGAGCGTGCCCTTCAGATCGGAGAAGGTAATGTTGGTGTCGACGCAGAGGCCTTCAACTTGATGAAAGACCGGCGAGTGGGTGGCGTCGGCCGCGTCGTTGCGATGCACCTTGCCGGGAACGACGATGCGGACGGGCGGCTCCTGCGCGATCATGGTGCGAATCTGCACGGGCGAGGTGTGGGTGCGCATCAGCAGGCGGTCGCGCTGCGGACGGGCATTCTGACCGGCGACGACCAAGGTGTCCTGGGTATCGCGCGCAGGATGGTTGGGGGGGAAGTTCAGGGCTTCAAAGTTGTAGAAGTCGGATTCCACCTGCGGACCAAGCGCGGTCGAGTAGCCCAGATGATGAAAGACCGCGACGATCTCATTGATCGTCTTCACCAGCGGATGCTGAATGCCCGGCGCGCGGACGGTGCCGGGCAGAGTGATGTCGATGCCGGCCTTCGCTGCGGATGCGGAGGGCGATGCAGACGCGTCGGCGAGCGCGGCCTCGATCTGCTGCTTAAGCTGATTGAAGCGGATGCCGAGTGGCTTGCGCGCCTCGGCGGGAGCGGACTTCAGCCACGCGTCGCTGATGAGCTTGAGGCGTCCCTGCTTGCGACCAAGCCAGTGCAGGCGAAATGCCTCGGCGTCGTGCGGCGTGGAGGATTCGGTGTGAACCTCTGCGGCGAGCGTGGCAAAGGCCGCGTCGAGAGAGGGTTCGTCGTAGCTGGAGAGTTGAGGAATGTTTTCGTTCATTTTGGGACTTACTAATAGTGTAACGCGCTCGACTACAGCGCCGAGAGGACGATGGCGACGACCAGCACGCCAAGCTGCAAACTGCGCTTGTCAGTGATAGCGTAGACTACCGGATCTTCGTGCAGTTCGCCGCGTGAGGCTTGCAGCCACAGGCGGCTGATCCAAAGCAACAGTACCGGAGCAAGCAGCCAGAGGCGCGTACTGTGGCGATACAGCGTTGTCGTAGAACCAAGGTTACCCAGTCCGATGTAGAGCAGAAAGACCATTACCGAGGCGTATCCGCTGGCCGTTCCAAAGCTGCGCAACTGTTCGAGGTCGCTGATGCGGTAGCCGCGTCCCTTTACCGCGACCGAGCTAGCGGACTGGTTGCGCAGACTCAAGCTCTCCAACTCCGCGAAGCGCTTTACAAAAGCCAGCGAGAGAAAAAAGAAGATGCTGAAGGCCGCCAACCACGGCGATATCATCACCCCCGCCGCCGCCGAACCGGCAAGGATTCTGATGGTGTAGAGGCCGGACAACACGATGACATCGACCAGGACCATGCGCTTTAGCCACAGCGAGTAGGCGGTCGTCAAGATGGCGTAGATGACCAGCCACTCCAGAAAGTTGCCCTGTCCGCTTCCCAGAAACTGGGGCGATAGCGCCCTGAGCGTGTGCGGTAAAAGCAACGCAATCGCTAACGACGACGCAAGAAATAGAAAGATCGTCGCCACACCAGCAATCGGCGAAATCTCTCCGGCGGCAAACGGGCGCGCACGCTTGCGTAAGTGGTGACGATCCGCCTCCAGATCCAGCAGATCATTGAACAGATACGTCGCCGAGGCCGCCAAACCGAAGCTGAGAAACGCCAGCAGCGACGCGATCACCGGACCCGCCGCGCGCACATGGGCAAGCAGCAGCGGCAGAAAGATCAGCGTGTTCTTGGCCCACTGATGCAGCCGGATGGCGCGTAACCACGTCTTCAGCAGCGGCGCAGAGTCATTGAATGTTCGCGTCGGTTGCACCCCCGCCGCGCGCATTCCGTCGCGTAGACTGCGGTGGGGATTGGCCACCATCGGATCGATACAATGGGACAGCAGCGCCACGTCGGGCCGGGCGTTTCCAATGTAGCTGAAGCCACTGGGAAAACGCCGCTCAAAGGCGTCCATTTTTTTCTGCCCGGTCAGGTTGGTCTGGCCGTCGGAAGCCAGAACACCAGCAAAGAGTCCTAGGTGTGCCGCCACGCGCTCGGCCAATTGCGCGTCGGCGCCAGTCGCCAGATAAATTTCGCGGCCCGCCGTGCGTTGCTCACGCAGATACTCCAGCACCGGCTGGTTGTACGGTAGATGCGCTACGTCCAGCTTGACTGCGGAGCAAACGTTACGCTTGAACGCCGCCTTGCCCTGCATCAGCCACCGCGGGAACTGGGTCAGCAGACGGTAGTTCTGCCGCGCCAGAACTACCGCGCTATCAACCAGCGTGTCGCTCTTGACCAGTGTGCCGTCCAGATCCACGCAGAGTGGCACACCCGTCGACGGTTGGACGCAACAGCTCTTGAGAGAATCGACCGCATTGCGACCGGATTGCAAGTGTCCGGATTCTAAAGACATCAGTCAGCCCTTCTGGAGAATCGACCATATTGTCCACTGAGCGAGAGCACACGCAGTCGGCTGTGCTGGTGACGCACGCTGCTTCTACCTGATCTTCAGTTCTATCTATTATCCCTTATCCGTCGGGAACTTCAGAAACAATTCACCGGGCAATGCTGAGGGCAATTCACCCGGGCGCAGGACTACTAGCCTGGAGGCCAGCTCATCGCTCGTCCACCCAGCAGATGAATATGCAGGTGGTCGACCGTCTGGCCGCCGTCAGCTCCCGTGTTGATGACGATGCGATAGCCGTTGAACAGCTTTGCCGAGCGCGCCACATCCGCCGCCGTCGCCATCAAGTGGCCCAGCACCAGCGGGATGCGCTCCTTCTCGGCCAGCGCCAGCGACGCAATATGCTGCTTTGGTATAAGCAGCAGATGCGTCGAAGCCTGTGGGTTGACGTCGGCGAAGCACAGACACACGCTGTCCTCGTAGAGGCGCTTGGCCGGAATGCTTCCAGCCACGATCTTGCAGAAGAGACAATTGGAATCCATCGAAAAATCCTCGCGCAGCTTCTTCCCAGAATTCTACGACGCATCGTCTGGAAATGGGATAGCGGCATCTACACTGGAGCATTACCAATCGGCTTAGAAGCTGCCTAGTCCTGCTACCGGGTGAAAAGATCGATAGAAAAGCAACAGCAGATCTCCGGGATGACAATAAAAGTAAAAAGTAAGCGGTCACATCATCACACGGACACGGCACTAGTGGTTACCTGACCGAACAATCTGGCCGGAGATTACGCCTTGTACCTTATTCTTCGAACCGAGTACCCTCTAGGTTAGGCGGCGTATCGCGTACAGCAAATCCGCGCCGGAGCGAGACTTCCTGTACGCGAGTTGCGTCAAACAGGGCAGAGGCGGGAAGAGCACGTTGGATTTACGCTATACCTATAGCGGTAGTAGAATCTCCTGTGGGGCCAGAAGCCGTGCGCGGCAGGGAACAAAACCGGCATTAGACCGGTATTAATACGAAGTAGCGGACAGGCTGCAAGTTGCAGTAGCGGAAGCGCGCGTAACTCCGAGAGGGAAGGCAGAGAGGCTGCGGCATCACTCTGCTGTCGAGGCGAAGTAACTTGACTGGAATGGGCATCGTACCAACGGACGTAGAAGGCAAACAGGAGCCTGCATTGCGGCCGGGAGTGGATACCTCCCTGCTCGGCGGCGCGTCGGCGTTTCACGAAGAGAGTACGTTTGCCTCGCTGTGGCACAATCTGCGCGATGTATTCTTCCCGGTGAAGTTGCCCCCGCTGGTGCTGGAGTCGAAGCCGATTCCGGTCGTTGACCGTATGAGGAGCCGACAGAATCCCTGGGCTACCGTCTCGGCTGTTGGCATCGAGGGGCTTTTGGTTCTGCTCTTAGTTGTGTGGGGAGCGAGCAAATATCACCAGATGCAGTTGAAGAAGCAGATGGACCTGACCAATGTGGTTGTTCCTCCGCCGATGCCGGAGGCAAAACAGAAGATGGGCGGCGGCGGCGGACAGCACGACAACGCTCCGGTCACACAAGGCAAGATGCCCAAGATTGTTCCCGCCATAGCTCCTATCATGCAGAAGCCCAAGATTCAGATCGATGAACCGACCATAGTCGCGCAGCCCGACCTCAAGATGGCCAGTTCCAGCGTGCCCAACTTCGGGATGCCCAACTCGCCGGTGGTGGGCAACTCGCTGGGCAACGGCAAAGGCTTTGGTGTTGGCAACGGTAACGGCAGCGGCCTCGGCGATGGTTCCGGAGGCAACTACGGTGGTGGGGTATATCAGATTGGCAGCGGGGTCACGCAGCCAGTTCCGATCTACCAGCCGGAGCCGGAGTTCAGCGAAGAGGCGCGCAAGGCCAAGTTTCAGGGCGTCGTCACAGTCAGCATCATTGTGGACGCTCAGGGCAAGCCGCAGAACGTTCGTGTGACTCGCGGTGTGGGCATGGGGTTGGACGAAAAAGCCATCGAGGCCGTGCAGCAGTATCGCTTCAAGCCAGCAAAGAAAAATGGCAAGCCCGTCGCCGTCTACCTGAATGTTGAGGTCAACTTCGAGATCTTCTAGGCTAGCTCCCGTAATAATGTATTGCGTAGTCAAACAAAAAATAGCGGATTCCTCCGCTACGCTACGGGATGACAAACAAATTTAGTCTATAGCCATTCGGAAACTACACTGGAATAGGTGCGCTGATTGGTATGATTACTCGATCAGGCCCTCTTGCAATGCGTAGCGGATGATCTCGTAGTTGTTACTCATCTTCATCTTGTCGAGGATACGGGTGCGGTAGGTGCTGACAGTCTTGACGCTGAGGTTGAGCTGGCGGGCGATCACACCGACCGGCTTGCCCTCGCCAATCAGGCGCAGGATCATGAACTCGCGGTTGGAGAGGGTTTCGTGCAAGGGGCGGGGCTGTGCCTCATCGCCGCTGCGGGCAACCTGCTGCGTGACGAAGTGGGAGAGATAGATCTCTCCGCGTGCGACGGTCTGAACGGCGCGGAGGACCTCGGTTGAGACGGTGTTCTTGCAGAGGTAACCTGCGGCTCCAAGGCGCAGAGCGCGGCGCGCATACTGCTCCTCCGGCAACATGCTGACGAGAACCACAGGGAGATTTGGGCGGAGCTTGTGCATATCGGCGAGAGCGTCGAGGCCGCTCATGCCGGAGAGGGAGATGTCGAGCAGAACGACATCGAGCGGGGCACTGCTGGCGATCAGCGCGATGGCCTCCTCGGCGGACTGACGCTGGGTGCAGACGATCTCACCAGTAGCTTCCAAAATAGACTGCAGGCCTTCGCGCACTACTGCGTGATCGTCAATCAGCAAAACATTCAGCGGTCTCAGGCTCATCGATTCCATTCTTCAGTTGAAGTTTCAAAAGCAAGGTGCAGCCCTGTTGTGGCGCGGAGGTGACGCTGGCTATGCCATCGACCAACTTCATGCGTAACTTGATGTTATCTAGTCCGCTTCGGAAGTCTATGTCTTTAATATTGAACCCGACTCCGTCGTCTTTGATGCGGACAAGTAGTGCGGAATCTTGAATTGCGATGCGTACCGATGCGTTCTTTGCCTTGGCGTGGCGGGCGATATTGGTGATTCCCTCCTGCGTGGCGCGAAGCAGGGAAAAGAGCATCTGACTTTCAAGTTGCAGGCTGACAACCTCGTCGGAGACGTCGGTTTCAAGACGGACACCGGCGGCGTTGAGGACTCGCTCGGCGCGCAGGAGAAGAGCGATAAGCGCAGGGCCAAAGGCTCCCGGCGGAGAACTGAGAATTGTCAGGCCAGTGCGCAGCGAATCGAGCGCTTCGACCAAAGCAAAATTGGCCTCCGAGAGACGGCGGCGCATCTCTTCGGGCGAGGCGTCGGCAGGAGGTTGAGTGAGCAGGGAGGCTCCGAAGATCTGGCCACCGAGGCCGTCGTGCATCTCTCGCAGAAGCTCGTCGCGCTGCTGACGCATGGCGTTGGTGGTTCTGTTGTGTTCGTGCTGAAGATTTTCAATCTTCAATAGCGGCTCGCCAAAGTGGCCAAGGGTGCGGGCGATTCGCAGATCGTGACGGTTCCAACCACCCCCTTGCGGCCAGAGGACGACGACGGCAAGGCCCTCGCCGGTATGGATGGGAACCCATGCGGTGGAGAGCATCTTCTGCGGGCAAATATCGCCCAGCT
The DNA here is from genome assembly GCA_964590925.1 of uncultured Granulicella sp. Taxonomy (GTDB): domain Bacteria; phylum Acidobacteriota; class Terriglobia; order Terriglobales; family Acidobacteriaceae; genus Edaphobacter. The sequence goes on along the minus strand of CAZPZL010000086.1, from coordinate 2,219 downwards.
CAAAGCCGAGCAGGCCGTCGCGCACCGTCTCCATGCGCTCCAGTAGTGCGTCCTGCAACTGCGTGGGCGCTAGCCAGGAGATGCGGCTGGGATGCAGAGTCCATTGCAGAGTCTCTTCGAGAGCGGCCTGCGGATCAGCATCAGTAGAGAGCCGCTCCAGCAGATGGCGGATGGAGTCGATCATCGATGGACGCGAACGGCCCGATATGCGCGTCAGCAATCGGAAGAGCCAGATGCGCAGGGGCGCGTAGACAGTGACGACGATGAACATGCTGAGCGCAATCAGCAGCGGAATGGAAGCAGTGTCGGTGGCGTAATGCCTGCCAACCCAGCTCCAGAAGGCGATCTCGAAGCATGTGAGTGCCACCAGAACAACAGCGTGTACCAACACCCAGTCGAAGATGCGATCGACATCCAGCAGACGGTAACGGAAGACGGCGAATGTAATGCAAAACGGCGTCGCCACCGCGAAGAGCAGAGAGAAGGAGGGAGGAACACGGGGAAGCGCCAACAGCGCTGGCACTGCGGATAGGAGAACGTAGGGAAGAAATCCGCCGATGGCCGCCAGAGCCATCCACTTTAACTGCGGCCTCAGGATGGGATCGCCGCTGTGCAACATGCGTAGAAACATGATGGACATAAAGCCAATCAGCGAGATCGCAATCACAAAGAAAAAGACGAGCGGTGAGACGAAGACCGTCCTGCCAAAGTGAAGGGTAAGAAGGATGGCGCAGGCAACCCAGGGAATCAGTCGCAGCCAAGGGTGCCGACGCAACCATGCGACAGGCGAGGGGAAGACCCAACTGAAGTGCAGTGTGATGACCGACGAGAGCGAGGTCGCGTAGTTGATGATGCCAAGAAGGTGGAAGGCCGCCGGAGCCAGGCAGAGATCGCGCGCGATGTAGATGGCTTCGGTCTGAAGCGAGGTGAAGACGCAGACCCCGCAGAAAAGAAACAAGGCGCTGCACTCGTTCTGTCGCTTAATCCAGATGAGGAAGAAGCAGAGCATGAAGGCCCATCCAACGAGGCGCAGAGCGAGGGTTCGACGCAGGGCCAGCGACCAGCCGAGCGGCTCGACGGGGGCGGCAACCGAGATAGTCTCTGTGCCGCGGCGGAGATCCATCTGGAGAGTGCCGAGCAATGTTGCGTGGTCGAGATAGAACTGCCAGCTCCAGAAGACATCGCGATTGCGCCAGGAGGTGTACTCCTCCGGCTCGACGGCGAAGGCAGCTGGGTCGACTGGGTGTCCATTAATGGCGAGCAGGGTGTCGCCGGGACCGACTCCAGCGCGATCAAAGGCTCCAGCAGGTTGCAGGTCGGAGATTTGGACTGAGTTACCCACAACATGGAATGAGGCTCCGATGTGGGGCGAGTTGGCCAGAGTTCGCAGGCCATAGACGTCCAGTGCGATACAGAGAACGAGCGCGACCCACGCCACAAACCAGGTGGCGAAGGGGGGGATTTTCGGTCGATCGAGGCCCGGAATCTTCTGTCTTCCAAGAGGAAAATTGCGCGTCTGTAGGTGTTTGTCCTACGGCTAACCACCTCATAATCCTACACGAAATTACCGCGTTGTCTGATACCGCAAATTCTTAGATTTGTCTAACCTTGGTTAGTCGGCAGTTTTCGCAAACAAGTTTGTCCTGGGACCTCCACTCAGATTGTTGGGAGGAGGTCCTCCTTTTTTGACAATCTTCTGCTGCGACTGCCATGCCGCTCTGCACTTTTGTATGACAAGGACGCCCCAATGTTGAGTACACTCCTGAGCCAGCCCCCCGTGATTGAGACCCCTGAGAACCTATCGACCGAGAGCAAGAAGAGCTTTAGCCTTGCCGCGCGATTCGTGCGCGCGCTCGGCGGAGGCCTGGCTCTGGCGGCGGTGCTGCTGCTGGCCAGCGGCAGTGCCTCTGCGGCCACTCCACCGGCGACGGCGAACTATGTGGCGATTCCGACGGCGGTGAATACGACGGCGGTTACGCCCGTGAGCATGGCGGTCGATAGCCACGGGAATATCTTCTATGTGGATGGCAACGGGAGCTGCTCCGGGGTGAGCGAGCTGGCTGCGACCAACGGCCTGGTGAGCACCAGCACGGTGGTGAGCTGCCTGCCTGTAGCCAGCGGCTCAGGCTCAGGCGCTTCAAACACAGGAGTTGCCGCAGACAGTGCAGGAAATGTCTACGTTGCGGATGACTCGACTGTCTATAAAGTTGCGCTGGACA
>CAZPZL010000085.1:4162-8802 GCA_964590925.1 uncultured Granulicella sp. | reverse complement strand
ACCGCAGACAGCAACGCCCGCGCAGACAGCTCCGGTGCGGCAGTTTCCGTCGCAGTTGACGGACACTCCGGTGGCTCCGCCCAACACCGATGCGATGCGCCTTGCGGGGATTGCTAAGGATGCCTCGCGACAGTTTGGCAGCGATCCGGACGATCCGGGACCGCTGGCTAAAGACCTCTCGCCCGCATTTACGCCGACAGCCGTAGGCACGGCGATGCGTAAGGTTGCCGACTGGCAGCTCGCACAGTCGCAAGCGTACTTCAGTGTGGTCGATAAGGCGCGCAATCTCGACGGACGCATTTGGACCTTTGCCGTCTTGTATACCGGCTTCATGGCTGCGGCCCAATCGCTCGATGAGCCCAAGTATCGCGACGCAATGGAGCAGATGAGCAAGAGCTACAACTGGGAGCTGCGCTCCAAGGTACCCGGCGGCGACGATCAGGTCCTCGGCCAGACCTTCCTTGAGCTGTACCTGCTGGAGAAGAAACCAGAGCAACTCGACTCTACGCGCACCGCGCTGGATGCCGTCCTTGCCGCGCCGCGCGTCGAGCTTGGCTCGGGCCAACGCATCGCGTGGTGGTGGTGCGACGCGCTGTTCATGGCACCGCCCACCTGGGCGCGAATGTACGCTGCCACCGGCGACCGCAAGTACATCACCTACCTCGACGAAGAGTGGGCCAAGACAGCGCAGTCGCTCTACGACCCTGAGGCTCACTTATACGCGCGCGATGCGACCTTCATCGGCAAATCCGAGAAGAATGGTCAAAAAATCTTCTGGTCGCGCGGCGAGGGATGGGTAATGGGCGGGCTGGCGCGCACGCTCGAGTACTTGCCCAAGGACGACTCAGCGCGCACAAAGTATGAAACGCAGCTACGAGAGATGTCCGCAGCATTAGCCAAGATTCAAGGCCCGGACGGCCTCTGGCGCTCCGGCCTGCTCGACCCGGCAAGCTACGATCAACCCGAGATCTCCGGTTCGGCACTGATCGTCTACGGCATGGCCTGGGGCGTCAACAATGGTGTCCTTGACCGCGCGACCTACCAGCCGATCATCGCCAAGGCATGGGCCGGAATTCTGCATCACGTCTACGCCGACGGGCGTCTGGGGGACATTCAGCAGACCGGCGCTCAACCCTCAACCTTCAAGCCTTCGGCTAGCTACAACTATGGAGTCGGCGGCTTTCTGCTCGCCGGTAGCGAAGTTCGCAAGCTGGCGGCGAGCGAATCAAAATTGACGTTACACATGCCGAACGCACGTAAATAAGTAGTATGCATTTTGTGATTCGACTGTGATCTTTGAGCCGTCAGTTTTGTGCAGCGCGCGGAATATTCCATTCAAAACAATTGGCCCTCCACCGGCTGAAAGCTCTACACTGTCAACACGCGATGACTGAGTGATGTTAGTCTACTGAGTTATCTCAGCAGATTGCGGCATCTCGTCTATAGGGAACTGTATGTTTGCAGTGGTGAGTATGACCCAATGTTGAGCAAATCCGAGTCCGTTCAGCAACAGCCGACGCCCCACGAGCTGGTCGAGCCAGCGTCGGCGAGAACTCACGCGGCGCTGATGGGCATCTATGAGATATCCAAGGTGCTAACCCGTCCGGCGCGACTAGAGACGGCACTCTCCCGCGTGGTCAATCTGCTCGACAGCTTCCTTGACATGAGCCACGGGTTGATCGCACTTTTGGACGAGGAGGACCGCGCAACCACCGTCGTAGGCGCTGGATTGGACGAGGCACGCGCGCGCGAGCACTTCGAGCGTCTGCCCGAGCAGGCCATCGGCCAGATTGTAGTCTCGGCAATGCCTCTGGTAGTTCGCGACCTGGACGAGAGCCCGCTCTTTGCCGAGTGGACCCAGTTGCGCCGACGTGAATCGAACGTCGAAGGTTCCGGCGTACCGCGCTCGTTCGTCGGCGTGCCCATCAAGGGCGAAAGGCGCACAGTCGGCACCCTCACTATCCTGCGTGTGGGCGCTCACTCCTCTCCTGCAACGCTCGACGAGGATGTACGTTTTCTGACCATGATCGCCAATCTGGTTGGGCAGACCGTCACGCTCCAGACGATGGTCGAACGCGAACGCGAGCGGCTGATGGCTGACCGCAACCGTCTGGAGCAAGAACTGGAGCAGCGCGCCGCGGTCAAGCCCGGGGGAATCGCCTGGATCGTTGGCGAGAGTCCCGCCATTCGCGAGGTTACGGAGAAGGTTCAGTTGGTTGCACGTTGCAATCTTCCCGTGCTGCTCTGCGGCGAGTCGGGCACCGGCAAAGAGCTCTTCGCCCGCGCCATTCACGAGTATTCTCCGCGCAAGGAGCGGCCATACATTCGCCTCAACTGCGCCGCGCTGTCGGAGACCGTGCTGGAATCCGAGCTTTTTGGCCACGACAAGGGAGCCTTTACCGGAGCCATCGGCACGCGCAAGGGGCGCTTCGAGCTGGCCGACGGAGGCACACTATTTCTGGACGAGATCGGCGAGATCTCGCCCACTTTTCAGGCCAAGCTGCTGCGCGTACTCCAAGAGGGCGAGTTCGAACGCGTCGGCGGAATCCACACCATAAAGGTTGATGTACGGCTGGTCACGGCCACCAATCGCAACCTTGAAGCCGCAGTCATCTCCGGCGATTTCCGCTCCGATCTCTACTACCGCATCAGCGTGGTGCCCATCTTTCTACCCGCACTGCGCGAACGCCGAGAGGACATTCCCTTGCTTACGCGCGAGTTTCTAAAGCGTTTCAACAAGGAGCACGGAGTCGCGCTCAGCATCTCCTCGGGCGCAATGGACAAGCTCACGTCCTACAGCTTTCCCGGCAACGTGCGCGAGCTGGAGAGCTGCATCCGCCGCACCGCTGCGCTGACAAAAAATCCCCTGCTTCAGGCCGAGGACTTCGAGCTACGCCGTGAGAGCAACTCGGCGTTGAGCAGGTCGGCAATGAGCAAGTCCACGCAGACCAAGTCGGCGCCGAGCAAATCGCGCAGCGCAAGGCGTCCTTCGTCCGACATCGGCTCCGCCTCTCGCTCGCCATTGGCCGAAGAGCAAGAAGCCGCGCAGCCTACAAACGGAGTGAGAATAAGCCCGAACGCCTCCGATCTGGACACCAGGTCCGATTTCGAATCTGATTCCGAAGATAACTTCAGCGTGCGAGAGCGTCTCATCGACGCCATGGAGCGTGCCGGATGGGTGCAGGCCAAGGCCGCGCGTCTGCTTGGCCTCACAACGCGGCAACTGGCCTATGCCCTCCAGAAGCACTCCATCCAGATCAAGCGCTTCTGAAGCGTCGCAGCCGATGGATGTAACTCACCAAAGATTGCTGCAATGCCCCGTGACGTGCAATCCTTAAAAAGATTCTCAATAAGGAAAATCATGACTGTGGAACAAAGGGACAATCGTATAAAGAACATTGCAGTGCTTACTAGCGGGGGCGATGCGCCAGGAATGAACGCTGCCATTCGCTCCGTGGTGCGCTCCGGTCTTAGCCAAGGGCTCAGCGTCTGGGGCGTCTATCAGGGATACTCCGGCCTGATCGAGGGCAACTTCAAGCGCCTAGGCACGCGTGACGTGGGCAGCATCATTCAGCGAGGAGGCACCATCCTCGGTAGCGCCCGGTGCCACGAGTTCCAAACCGAGGAGGGTCGCGAGCTGGCCATTCGCCGTCTGCGTGGAGCGGGAATTGACGCGCTGATCGTCATCGGCGGCAACGGCTCGCAGACCGGAGCCAACGCTATCAATCAGATGGGATTCCCCGTTGTCGGCGTTGCCTCTACCATAGACAACGATCTCTACGGCTCGGATGTGACCATCGGTGTAGACACAGCGCTGAACGTCGCACTCAACGCCATCGACAACCTCAAAGTCACAGCCTCCTCTCACCGCCGCGCGCTGCTGGTTGAGGTGATGGGCCGCAACTGCGGCTATCTGGCTCTGATGTCGGGCATCGCTGGCGGTGCCGAGGCTGTCGTTCTGCCCGAGGTAGAAGTCGTTCCAGAGCAGCTCGCCGAGCGCATTCAGGACGCTTACGAGCGCGGCAAACCCCACGTCATCATCGTCGTCGCCGAGGGTGCAAAGTACAACGCCGAGGGCCTCTGCCACTATTTCAAAGAGCACGAGCTGCTGCTCGGATACGAGTTCCGCTCCACCGTACTCGGCTATGTGCAGCGAGGAGCTGTACCCACCTGTAGCGACCGACTGCTCGGCACCCGCCTCGGCTTCGAGGCCGTCGGCCAACTGATCGCTGGCAACATCGGCGTCCTGGTCGGCATCGTTCGTGGCGATTTGGTCTGCACCCCGCTGGAGTTGGTCGTCAAAGGCAAAAAGCCGCTCGACCCCTGGTCCTTGAAGGCCGCCGAGATCATGGCACGATGAGATCACAACTAGCGTCCTAGTTACGTTCAGGACATAGCGCACTCGCTTCCGCGCGTGTCACCCCTCACGTCATTTATCATCGAATGCGATGGAAGTCCTAGTGAAAGAACTGCTCGCCACCGGTGCACAGCTCGCCGACGCCGCCCTTGATCGCCTCCTGCCCTCCACGGAGACGCCGCCTGTCTCCATCCACCGCGCCATGCGCCACAGCGTCTTTGCAGGGGGTAAGCGTCTGCGCCCGATCCTCTGCATGGAGTCGGCGCGAATGGTGGCAGGAGAG
>CAZPZL010000085.1:0-4152 GCA_964590925.1 uncultured Granulicella sp. | reverse complement strand
CTCCGCGCTGGAGATGCTGCACACCTACTCTCTGATCCATGACGACCTGCCTGCGCTCGACAACGACGACCTTCGTCGCGGCAAGCCCACCTGCCACGTCGTCTACGGCGAAGCCATCGCCATCCTCGCAGGCGACGCGCTACAAACCCTCGCCTTCCAGACTATTGCCCAACTCCCTGCACCTGCTGAGGCTATCGTTGCAATCCTGCGCGATGTCTCCATCGCCGTCGGCACCGGCGTTGGCCGCTCCGGCAGCAGCGACACAGGCATTGCTCCTGGAATGATCGGTGGCCAGGTCGTCGACATCGAGTCTGAGGGCGTATCGCCCAACGCAGCACTGGTCGAGACCATCCACCGCGCCAAGACCGGCGCGCTGCTTACCACCGCCATCGTCAGCGGCGGCCTCTACGGACTCGGCTGCAAGCCGGGTGCTCCACCTCTCGATTCTGACGCGGAGGGCTCAATCATCGCCTCGCTGCGTCTCTTTGGAGAAAAGATCGGCCTCGCCTTTCAGATCGTCGATGACATTCTCGATCTGACGCAGTCCTCCGCCGAGCTAGGCAAGACTGCGGGCAAGGACACAGCCACCGTCAAGGCCACCTGGCCCGCCGTCCACGGCATCGAGCAATCGCGCAAGGACGCCGACCTACTCATTGCCGAAGCCTTCGCCGCGCTCGCCCCCTTTGGCTCCGCAGCCGACCCGCTCAAATCCCTCGCCCAGTACCTCACTACCCGCACCAACTAGGTTAAGCCCGCACCAACGAAGCAACGCCCTCATCAATCCGTGAGGGCGTTGCGCGTTTCAGGCTTGCATTCGGCGTCAGGCGCGGCTGGTGGCGACGGAGTCAACACTCTCTGCCGACGCATCCTCGCCCTCGAGCACCGAGCGAATCTGTCCCAATCCCCACTCCAGATCGGCCTTTGAGATAATCAGCGGCGGAGCGAGACGGATCACATGCTCGTGCGTCTCCTTGCACAGAACGCCGCGCCGCTGCAACTCCTCACAGAAAGGCCGCGCCGGACGATTCAGCACCACGCCGATCCACAGTCCCTTGCCCCGCACCTCGACGATGTACGGGCTGCGCAGACCCTTCATGAAGTCGAGCGCGTATGCGCCCAGCTCGGCCGAGCGATCCGCCAGCTTCTCTTCGACGATGACACCAAGCGCGGCGCGTGCAATCGCGCAGGCCAACGGGCTACCGCCGAAGGTGCTACCGTGGTCGCCGGGATGGAATACGCCCAGAACCTCACTCGAGCTGAGCACCGCCGAGATCGGGTAGAAGCCACCCGAAAGAGCCTTGCCTACGATCAGCATGTCGGGCGTAATCCCCTCGTGCTGATAGGCGAAGAGCTTACCCGTGCGCCCCAGACCGGACTGTATCTCATCGAGCGCCAGCAGTACGTTATTCTTGCGGCAGATTGCAGCGGCCTCGCGCAGATAGCCATCGGGTGGCAAGATGATGCCCGCCTCGCCCTGAATCGGCTCGACCAGAAAGGCCGCTGTATTAGGCGATATCGCCGCACGCAGAGCGTCGATATCGCCGAAGGGAACCTCGCGGAAGCCCGCCGGGAACGGCCCGAATCCGTGGCGATACTGTTCGTCACTGGAGAAGCCAACGATGGCAATCGTGCGTCCGTGAAAATTGTTGGCAGCGACAATAATCTCCGTCTTGCCAGCCTGGATGCCCTTGACCGTCTCGCCCCACTTGCGCGCGGCCTTCAGAGCGGTCTCGACCGCCTCGGCACCGGAGTTCATCGGCAGCGCCATCTCAAAGCCAGTCAGATCGTTCAGGTCGCGGTAGAGCAGCGGGAGCTGGTCGTTGCGAAACGCACGCGAGGTCAGCGTCACCTTTTCCGCCTGAGTCTTCATCGCCGCAAAAATCGCCGGATGGCAGTGGCCCTGGTTCACCGCCGAGTAAGCGGCCAGAAAGTCAAGATAGCGTTTTCCCTCAGTGTCATAGACCCAAGCACCCGAGGCGCGCTCGATCACCACGTCCAGAGGAGCGTAGTTGTGAGCGCCATATTGGTCTTCAAGGGCAATCAGTTCAGCGGGTAGCATCATCGAACACCTTCTCAATCAGGTTGTTGGCGCAGCCGCTACGCGACGCAGCCGCAAGAAAATCCAACTCACCTAACTATGTTACAAGGTTGTATATTCATGCACCGCTACAGTGAAACTATATGCAGCAAATCTGCGCTGATCGGCTGCATGAAGCGTTCACCGATGAATTCCAGCCTCCGCAGCAGACACTTTCTGCGTGACCTGTTCGGGCGTGGGCAGCTGCGAGCTGTCCCAGCCTCCACCCAGCGCCCCGACCAACTGCACCGACGCAGTCATCGCCTGTGTATGCAGCGTCGCCAACGCTTGTCGGTCAGCCAGCAACGTCGCCTGTGCCGTCACCACGTCGATGTACGGATCAACGCCGGTCTCATAGCGTGCCGTCTCCAGATCGACGACCTTCTGCGCCGTCTGCACGGCCAACTCCTGCTGCCCGATTTGCGCGGTGAGGATGCGCTCAGCCGCCAGCGCATCCTCCACCTGCTGGAAGGCGGCCAGTACGGTCTGCCGATAGCTGGCCACGTCGCCGTTGTAAATCGCCGAGTACTGCATGGCTGTGGCGCGTTGCAGCCCTCCCTGGTAGAGCGTCTCGGAGAAGCCCGCGCCCACCGACCAGACCCGGCTCGGCCAGTCGAAGAGATGCGACAAAGTCGAGCTGGCCAGTCCTGCCTCGCCGCTCAACGTCACCGTGGGAAAAAATGCCGTATACGCCACGCCGATTGCTGCGTTGGCTGAGGCCATTGTGCGCTCCGATGCGGCAATGTCCGGCCTGCGCTCCAGCAGTTGCGAAGGCACGCCGATGGGTATCGTTGGCGGCACAGCATCGAGGGCCTTTACCGCAATTGAGAACGTCGAAGGATTCGACCCCGTCAGCACTGCAATCGCGTGCTCGTACTGCGCGCGTGCCACGCCCAGATTTGTCAAAGCGGCCTGCGCATTCTGCAATGTGTTCTGCGACTCGACGACCGCAATTTCGGTCCCCACGCCGGTCTCGTACTGCGAGCGATTCAACTCCAACGCCTTCTCGTCGTCAGCCACCGTTTGTTTGTAGACATCGATCAACGCGTCCTGTCCGCGAATCTCGAAAAAGTATTCAGCCAGGCTCGCCTGCTCGGTCAGCCGTTCGCCTTCGAGGTCTGCCGCGCTCACCTGCGCGTTGTACTGAGCCTCGCGAATCTGCCCATGAATCCTGCCCCAAAGGTCCGGCTCCCACGATGCATTGAAGGGTAGCGTAGTCAGATTGCCCGCCGATTTTGAGCCGCCCGTGCCGCCCGAGTTCGCTGACGCCTGCGAGCGAGCAAACGACGGCTCCACTGTCACCGTCGGATACAGCTGCGAGCGAGCCTCGCCCACAATCGCACGCGCCTGCATAAAGCTCTCGAAGTAAACCTTAATCGTCTGGTTGTCGATCGAGAGCTTCTCTTCCAGCGCGTTTAACTCGGCGTCCTTGTAGATCTCCCACCACTTGCCATGCAGCATGACGTCTTGCGGATCGGCCACCTTCCACTCACTCGTCCCGGCAGTCTGCGCCGGGCTTGCCTGCATAGGGGCGCCCTTGGCCATCGGATCCTTAGTGACAGACTCCAGTTTCGGAGCCTCCTTATAAGCCACCGGAGGGGCCTGCGCCAACGCGGGTGGCCTCTGATACTTCGGGCCGACGTGACAGCCGGTCAACAGCAGCGCCACCAGTGCGGAGGGAATCATTGCGCGAAGATATTTTCTGCTCATAGGGTTACTTCCATCGTTCGTAAGTTTAATCCGAAGCTGGCCGCGCTGCGCCATCGGTTGTCCGCACACCGTGCCACCAGCGCGCGAACCATAGCCGTATCCTGTCGAAGGTCAAGTAGACCACCGGCGTCGTATACAGCGTAAGCATCTGGCTGGCCACCAGTCCGCCGACAATGGTAATGCCTAGCGGTCGCCGCAGTTCCGATCCCGTTCCGTGGCCAAAGGCCAGTGGCAGCGCGCCAAACAGTGCAGCCGCCGTCGTCATCATGATCGGGCGGAAGCGCAGCATACAGGCCTGAAAGATCGCGTCCTCGGTATTCATGCCACCCTCGCGCTCGGCCTGTAGCGCGAAGTCTATCATCATG
>CAZPZL010000084.1:4285-8935 GCA_964590925.1 uncultured Granulicella sp. | reverse complement strand
TGGCTGCTACAGAAACTCAAGAGCTAGATCGCTTTAAAGACCCAGCCCGCCATCTACGGCGAACAGTTGGCCGGTGATAAAGTGTGGGCCGGTGGCAAAGAATAGGGCGGCGGCGGAGACCTCCTGAGCGGATCCGCTGCGGCGCATTGGAGTCTTTGCGGCGAAGTGGGCATAGGATTTTGTCGGCTTTCTCTGCGCTACGACCTCTGGCGCGGCGTCTGTCAGTTCAATCATTCCCGGTGCGACGCAGTTGACGCTGATCTCCGGCGCCCATGCCTTGGCCATCGTCTGCGAGAGCATGTGCAACGCCGCCTTCGATGCGCAATAGTGAGCGTGCGTGGCCCACGGATGCAGCCCCCCCAACGAACCGATGTTGATGATGCGACCCTGCGTCGCGCGCAGGTGTGGGCAGGCCGCCTGCGCGACAAGGAATGGCGCGCGAGTGTTGGTTGCGAAGATGCGATCCCATTGTTCGGCGCTGATCTCTTCGAGCGTGGCTGACTCGAAGTGGCCTGCGTTGTTGACGAGAAGGTCTAGCTGGCCGAACTCTTCGATGACGGCAGCGACCGAATGGCGAATGCTGTCGGGGTCGGTAAGTTCGGTGCGGACGGCGAAGGCATCGACGCCATAGGCGGAGAGCGCGGCTACGAGGTCTTCGGCCTCGGATTGGGAGTTGCGGTAGGTGATGGCGACGTTTGCGCCACTAGCCGCAAGTGCGAGCGCGATGGCTCGACCAATGCGCCGCGCGCCGCCGGTGACCAGCGCCGTCTTGCCCGCGAGCGGAGCGTTGACCGGATCAGAACTCGCGGGCTGTGACATCGGTGACCTCTAGGGTTGAGGTGTTGTAGCAGGGGATGACGCGGCGGGCTTGGGAGTGGGTTTGGGACGAATCGGCTCCTGAACGCCGGGGCTTAGTTCGGAGGGCTTGCCGGTGTTGTCGGTGTAGGTGGAGACCTGTGCTTGGGGGCGAATCAGAGAAATGGTAACCAGGCGGGTGGCTTCTTTGAGGTCGTAGTCCTCGGCAAAGGTGGCGAATCCATCGGCGAGGACCTGAATGGTCAGCTTGCTGCCGGTGGGAATCAAATCGAGGACTGCCTTGCCATCGGGATCGGTCTTCAACTCCAGACGGCCCTGATCGACGCCATCTTTGGTCGAATGAAAGATGACGGCGGCGTTCATGATGGGCTTTTTGTTGGAGTCCCGGATCACGGTGACTTCGATGTGTGTGGTAGCAGGCGGAGCCTTGTACTTGCGGCCATGTTTCTCTGGTGTCGAATCACTGTCTTGCGAGCGGGCGTGCAGCGGCATGATCGAGGCCAGAAGCATTACAAGGCAAAGAAGAGTGGCGCGGCCTAAGAGGGAGCGAAGATCGGTACGCACTAGCATTGGCCCATTTTACGCCAGAGCGGAGTGATTGGGCGGGATGTCTTTGCTCTTGAGCTGCGCCTCGGCGACCAACTGCGGCCAATCCGGCCATCGATAGGCTATACTAGCCACGGAAATCTAGCTTTGGAGGTTTGGATGTTACGCAAAATATTACTTGTGACCGCTGCGATTTGCCTCGGTGCTTCGGGGCTGAAGGCGCAGATGATGCAGATCCCGACCCTGCGTGGGGCGCCATTTCAGGCGGTCAATTCGGTGATTATTACTGACAGCCGGGGCCAGCATCTGGCGACGCAGAAGGTTGCCCGAGATGGCAACGGAAGCGTCTATCAGGAGCAGCACCAGCTCGATACAGACGAGTTGGTCCAGATCTATATTCTGGACGTTCCGGGCAAGCGGTCGATCCGCCTGAACCCGATCAAAAAGTACTACATTATTCAAGATCTGCCGTCGCTTATGGCGAAGGAACCGGCTCTCGGTGGAGCTGCCGAGAAGATCAAGCAGGCGCAGGATGCCAAACCGACGCATCAGGAAATCAACGGACTGGCGATCGACATTCAGCCGCTGGGGAAGAGGGATATCGAAGGGCTTACGGTGCTGGGTGAGTTGGAGACGCGACATAGAATCGGACCTGAAGGCGCTCCTTTCGATGCCAGCATCGAGCGCTGGACCTCTCCCGATCTGCAAATTGCGCTGCGGATGAGAACGCACGATGCAGTGGGCAAGACAGATGTTGTGGACTCAGTGAGTCAGATTCGCCGGGGTGAGCCTAACCCATCGCTGTTTGTGATTCCAGCCGACTATGTGCCGGATACATCAAATCTTCCCCATCCGGCTGCGCAGATCGACGGCACAACACCTCCAGTCAAGCAGTAGTCGACGAGGATTGAGAGATGTTCCGGCTACGAAGGGCTACGGGATCAGAGCGTTTTGCTAATGGAGTAGACCGTCGTGACGCATGCCAAAGCAGATACCTTTGCAGCGCTACGGCATGACAAACAAATTGGTTTATGTAAATTTCTAAAACGCTGCCTGTGCGGTATTTTGGACGACGAGCTGGATTACATGACGCGGGCGAGTTTTTCCAGCTCTTCCTGCATGGACTTCAGCGAGCAGCCGTAGGATTCGATGCGCGAAGCAGCACTGCGCGCTGCGAAATTGGAGACGCCATAGCCGCGAGCGCTGAGAAAGGCTGCTAGCAGCTCGGCGGCTTGGCGGGAATCGAGGCCGGACTGGGTCAACTCTTCGCGCAGGTTGGAGAGATCGGACGCGGTAAATTTTTCGATGCTGGCGCACACAGTTGAGTTGCTGTTCATCGCCGTTCTCCCTCCGGATCTTGTGGCTTGCAGTCTTGCGTAGGTTCGATGCGATTGTTGCCTTCGTGTCGCCCCACGCTCGTATAGCGGTTATCGGCAAAAGTTGCGCTGAGGTGAACTGTGGAACGCGGGCGCAGGCGGGACGCTTCTGCCATCGGTACCGTGTGCTTGCGTCAGAGGCGGTGCAGGTTGTGGTGCGCAGGTTGTAAGCGAGTCTCTGGAGAGGAATGACCTACGCTCAACCCAAGAATTGCACAGAAGTTAGCAGGCTTTAGCAAAGTACGCAACGGCGAGCGGTACGATGGTACCAAAAGGAGCAACATGGCTCGAATACTGAATGGGGTTGAGATTGCTGCCCAGATCAAGGCGGAGGTTGCCGCCGAAGGTCGCGCGCTGACCGCTGCTGGAATTACGCCGGGACTGGCCGTGGTGTTAGTCGGACACCTCGCCGCGTCGGAGATCTATGTGCGTAGCAAGGTGAAGACATGCGCCGAGTTGGGGCTGTGGAGCGAGCTGATTACGCCGCCCGACAGCGTCACCACCGACGATTTGCTGGAGCTGATTGCCAGTCTTAACGCGCGCGACGAGGTGGATGGAATTCTCATCCAGCTTCCGCTGCCTGCACACCTGGATACGCAGCGGTTGGTCGAGGCCGTCTCGCCGGAGAAAGATGTCGATGGGCTACATTCGGTCAACGCGGGACGGCTACAGGCTGGTCAGCCCGCGCTGGCACCCTGCACTCCGGCGGGAATCATGGAAGTTCTGCGGCGCAGCGATCTTCCGGTGGCAGGTAAGCACGCGGTGGTTCTGGGCCGCTCCAATCTGGTAGGGAAGCCGGCGGCGGTACTATTGCTGAACGCTTCGGCGACGGTGACAGTCTGCCATAGCAAGACAGTTGACATCGGTCGCTACACGCGCGATGCAGACATTCTGGTCGCTGCGATTGGCAGACCGGGATTCGTCACCGCCGAGATGGTGAAGCCCGGAGCGACGCTCATTGACGTAGGCATCAATCGCCTGATCGATGCGGCGGACGTTGCGCGATTCTTTCCCGGCGATAAAGCTCGCGCCGTGCAGTTTGCACAGCGCGGCTCTACTTTGATCGGCGACATCGATCCGGCGGCGTTTGCGCTGGCCGGAGCCTATACCCCGGTTCCGGGAGGCGTGGGCGCGCTGACCGTAGCCATGCTGATGCATAACACGGTAAAGGCGGCCCAGGCTCGACGCGGCTCTGTTTTATCCTCAGTACAAAACAATGTTGTATCGGCCATGGGGTAGCACAATGCTGCGTGTGGGGCTGACCGGAGGGTTGGGAGCGGGGAAGTCAACGGCACTGGCGCGCTTTGCCGCATTGGGCGCGTATGTCTTTTCCGCCGACGAGATCGGTCGTGCGATGATGCAGCCGGGTGAGGCAGTCTACGCGGCGATTATCGCACACTTCGGAACGTCGGTTGTTTCCGCTGACGGCTTGCTAGACCGGCCCGCGCTGGCGCGCATCGCCTTCGGTGGCGACGAGGATGGCGGCGGACGCGTTGAGGAGTTGAACGCCATCGTGCATCCGGCGGTAATTGCGCGGCAGACGGAGCTGCTCGACCAACTCGGCCAGCGCGATACTGAGGCGGTGGCAATCGTCGAGTCGGCGCTGATATTTGAGACCAAGTACGGCCGGGCTCAGCGCGACGACGAGGGTGGATTCGAGCGCCGCTTTGACAAACTGATTTTCGTGCGTGCCGCGCCGGAGTTGAAGATTGCGCGCTTCGTTGCGCGCACTTCGGGGCAGACAGCACCGAGCAAAGAGGCTCGCCAGATGCTGGAGACTGAGGCGCGCCGTCGCATTGCGCGCGCCCGACGTCCCGCGGCAAGCTCGCCATCGATCGTCGCAGGCGAACCGGGAGCGCGACGCATGGCGAACGCAATCCGCTGGCTGCGTATTTGCTATTGGGTCGGGGCG
>CAZPZL010000084.1:0-4275 GCA_964590925.1 uncultured Granulicella sp. | reverse complement strand
ATGATCGTCAAAAGGCCGCGCGCTGCGACTTCATGCTGAGCAACGACAGCACGATTTCCGAGCTTGAGTCACAGGTCGACGCGCTGTGGGCAGTGCTGAAGGCCGCCGCAAGGTTGCCGGCGAGTGTATCGTCGGACGCTCACACCACGCGGAATGAATACAATTAGAGGGTGCAGGTAGTCCCTGCCCATTACGTAGTCTCAGGTGTTTGCCCGATGAAGATGAAATTGCGTCCAGTTGTACTGGTGGTTTTGCTACTTGCCGGGTTCTACATTGCCACGACGCATCTGGCGTCAACCGGCGCTCTGGCTCCGCTGTTTGCCGTGTTGCATGGGGCGAATGACTCGGCGGGTCTTGATTCGGTGCGCGGTGCCGATGGTGCATTCGATCTTCAGGTGGCCTCGGCTGCGCCCGCCTATGACAACGAAGAGCTACAGAACATCGCCGTCTACAAGAAGGCGCTGCCCAGCGTGGTGAACATCACCTCGACTGAGGTGCGCTTCGACTTTTTTTACGGTCCGGTGCCGTTGTCGGGGCAGGGTTCGGGCTTCATTCTGAATAAAGACGGGCTGATTCTGACCAACAACCACGTCATCGGCAAGGCTGAGGCGGGCGGAGTTGAGGTGACTCTCTACGACAAGCACAAGTACAAGGCGACGATTCTGGATCGCGACCCGGGCCATGATCTTGCGCTGTTGAAGATCAATGCACCCAACCTCGTCCCCGCAACACTGGCCGAGACCAGCAGCGGTCTTGAAGTGGGGCAGCGGGTCTACGCCATCGGCAATCCGTTCGGGCTGTCGGGTACGATGACCCGGGGAATCATCTCGGCGATTCGCTCGATTAGCGGGCCAGAGAACGACCCCATCGAGAACGCGATCCAAACTGACGCCTCTGTGAACCCGGGCAACTCCGGCGGACCGCTGCTGAACTCGCGCGCCGAGGTCATCGGCATCACCACGATGATTGCGTCGAATGGAGCGAATCAATCGTCTGGCATCGGCTTCGCTATTCCTATCAACACGGCCAAGGCGGTGCTGGACGATTACGCCAAGTTCGGCCATGTGCGGCGACCTACGCTGGACATAGTGACGCTGCCGATCAATCCCAACATCGCCGAGCAGATTGGGCTTGCCGCCGACTACGGCGTGCTGATCGAGCGCGTACTTCCCGGCGGCGCAGCGGAGAAAGCTGGACTGCACGGTGGTTCGCAGACCGCATATTATGGCAACGAGCCAGTCAAACTGGGGGGCGACCTGATCGTGGCCTTCGACGGCAAGGAAATCGCCAGCCAACAGGATCTAGCAGAGACTATGAACGCCAAACACGCGGGCGAGACCGTCACTCTGACCGTCTTCCGTGGACGCAAAAAAATGGACGTGAAGGTGACGCTGGGAGACGCCAAGAATAAGGATTTGGGTCCGCAGGCGTGAGTCGATCAGGGGCGGGAGAGTGGTTTGCCGAGAATCTGCTCGACTTCGCTCACCTTGCCTTGCAACCGGTGGGTAGCTCCCTTGCGGTCGTCCAGTGTGATGCTGGTCAGAACGCGCGGAGCCAGCTCCAGCACGCGTTGATGGCACTGTAGTATCAAGTCCATCACCAACTCCTGCGGGCCTTCGACAACGGTGTGCATCGGACCAAATTGATACGAAAGGCCAGAGTTATCGATGATGGCTAGCGCCTCAGCGACGATCTGTTTGACGCCATCTCCGGCAACCCCTTCCCCGGCACCCAGAGGAACAACAGAAAAACTGGCAAGCATGGCGACACTCCTGCAACGATTGTAGAAGGCTTTTGCCATTGCGCAGATAAATGACAACAAAAAGAAGAGCAAAAGCAGATTCCCTTCGGGAAGGAGAAACAAAGTGGAATAGGCAAAGGAGCGCGCTCTGGTATAACCAATGATGCGGGACACTGGATCGATGGAGCGTGGGATGGGGCGGGGTTTGCTGCGTTGGAAGACTCTGGTTGTGGTATTGGCCATTATATCTGCGGTATTTGGCGGAGTGCTTGTTCGGGTTCACCTACAGGCTGTCGCGGTGTTGCGAGAGGTAGCAGGTCAGCCAGTGCCCTGGGCCGCGAGAGAGATGACCGTCAGGGTTGCGACCGAGGATCGGACGTTGACCATCACGACGCCGACGGGCGAGGAACAGATTCGTGCACGCTTATACTCGCCGCAGGGCACGTTTTTGCAGAGCCGAATGAATGCTCCGGCGATGGTGATTTTTCACGGGGTGCATCACTTGGGCATCGATGAGCCGCGGCTGATGGGATTCGCGCGAGCGATGGCGGGTTGTGGCATTCGCGTACTGACGCCAGAGCTGCCAGGGATCAAGGACTACCGCGTCAGTCAGGATTCGGTCGAGGCGATAGGTCAGTCGGTGCGCTGGTTCGCCGCGCAGACGGGCGGGCCAGTCGGCGTGATGGGGCTTAGCTTCGCCGGAGGTCTCGCACTGGTGGCAGACAGTGACCCGCAATACAACGCGGCATTCAAGTTCATCGTTGCGGTGGGGTCGCAGGACTCGATGCAGCGTGTGGCGGATTACTACTTATCCGGGCGCGACATGCGGCCCGATGGTTCGGTCGAAATACTGCCCGCGCACGAGTATGGGCCGCTGGTGTTGGAGTACGAGAACCTCGACGACTTTGTCAGCGCAACAGACCTGGAACCGGTGCGCGCTGTGCTGCGAGCGCACCTGTATGAGGATCGACAGGGTGAGGCAATGGCGACCAAGCTGTTGACTGACACGCAGCGACACGTGGCTAGGGATTTGATGGACACTAAGCTGCCCGCAACGCGCGCGGCGATTGCTGCTTCAATCGTGCGCCACGCAGGGGATGCTCCCGGCCTTTCGCCGCAGGGACGGTTGCTTGCGCTGGGTACGCCGGTCTACCTGCTGCACGGCGAGGCAGACAACATTATTCCCGCAGCCGAGACGCTTTGGATAGCCAGTGAGCTGCGTCCCCGCGACTTGAAAGCGGCGCTGGTCAGCCCCGTGCTGTCGCATCTCGATCTGGATGGCGCGAAGCCCGGTGCGATGGATGAGTGGCGTCTGGTGCACTTCTTCGCCCGCATGATTCACGCTGCGGAGAGAGGATGACTCAAATGTTATGTAGAATCCATACTTTGTCGGAATAAACTTTTGTATTCGAAATTCAGTTTTGGGGAATGGAAGTTTTTTGCCGAACAAATACGATGCCGCGACGAAATTGTGCCGCTCCAGTCTTACCTCGGTTCCATGCATTCTCTTTGCGATCGGTTGGTCGGACGAAACTCAGGCTGATTTGGCGTGGTTTCGGCGGGCTGCATCCCAGGCCTTGGCGTACTTCCAACTGGTGTAGGTGGCGTGGTAGAGGTGCAGTAATAGCCCCTCGCGGCCATCCATAAATCCTCTGCGGAAGATGTAGTTCCACACAAAGCCGAGCTGAGGGACGAGGAAGACGCGGCAGAAGAAGGCGGGCCACGAGCGGCAGATCTTGCCGGAGTCAATTAGTAGACCGCTGCCCAGCGAACTGTAGCGGTCCATGTGCTCGATGTAGACTTCTAGCGTTGGGTAGGCGTGGTGGATCAGGTCGTAATCGAGTGTGTCAGCGCGACCGTTGAAGGCGATGGTTTCGTGTACCGGGCGATTCTCGAAGCGCGGCTGCGCGGTAAAGCTCGCAGCGGCACGGCGAAAGAGCCGCAACTTAGCGTCGGGATAGAAGCCGCCATGCTTGATCCAGCGACCGAGGAAGAGATTCCGCCGACTAAGATAGTAGGCGTCGACACGTGGCCCGGAGGGAAGCAGGCGTTGGATCTGTAGCTGTAGCTCGGGACTCAACTCCTCGTCGGCGTCCAGTGAGAGGACCCAGGCGCCGCTGCACTTGGCAATGGCCGAGTTCTTTGACGCGGCAAAGCCTTGCCACGCTTCTTGGTAGACCATTGCACCGGCGGCACGGGCGATCTCAACAGTGCGGTCGCTAGAGCCGGTGTCCAGCACAATGACCTCGTTGGCGAACTGTACGCTGGCCAGCGTACGCGCCAGATTCGCCTCCTCGTCGCGGGTGATGATGGCTACCGAAAGCGTGTGCGGCGGCAATGCGGACGTCATTGTCTCTCCTCGGTCATCGTCACGGCACGTTGACTAGTTGGCAGTGGCGTTTGTCGGTGAAGACCAGTCTATCGGATGACGGGTTCAACTCGTACGAAGAGAGCTTTTGCCTGCGCAAAACCTATCTACCTAGCTGTTTAGTCCCGGCATTTGATGGCGCATACTATTCCCAAGTGTGGAAGGA
>CAZPZL010000083.1:0-9069 GCA_964590925.1 uncultured Granulicella sp. | reverse complement strand
AGCCCATCGCTATCAATGTTACCCCCCACTAGACTCAGCCGTATGCCGTAGTTGTATCCGACGGCTTGGGAACGAGATGATTCCGCTACGCGCATTGGATCAATCTGCTCATAAATTGGTGCAAATAAGCCAGTTGTAAGCTTAGAGGCATATTCTGCCGCAGTCTTGAATGTTATCGTCAATCGTCCTCTTTTTTTCAGCGTCATGAAGAAATGTTCAAAAGTAGAGAATGCGTTCCGCCTTAGCGCGTCAAATGCGGACAAAACGAGCAGCCCGGATTCCCGTTCTCCCAACTCGTCTTTCTTGATCATTTGAACGTCAAGTGGGCCTATTTCTCCGGCATCCCCCATCACAAGTTCATTCGATCCGGTCAACACAAGAGATCCGGCACTCTTGCAGTACCCTGCGACAACGCAGATAAACCCCTTGTAGTGTTCCTGAAAACATCGAGCAATACGATAGGATGCGTCCGCGTCTCCACCTTCGGTCACGAGCAGGAGTATGAGACTTGCTCTGCGTTTGCGACCGCACACATCGGCGATAATCACATCATCGAAGGGGCGGCGAATTCCAGAGTTGTAGAGGAATACATCTGAATCCGTCGCCTGCGCAAGATGATTTGCAGCGTCTATCACTGCCGGTGACATGTCCATAAGCGCCCTACTCCTCGAGTAGAAAGTGTAATATACCCCCTTGCGTAAAGTACATACTTCCGGAAAAAGACGATAAATCTATATTTCTAGAGAGTTTATTCTCTACAATCGGATTCTATTAGGATGTCTTTGGATGATGGAATGGTGGGCGGTGAGGGATTCGAACCCCCGACATCCTGCGTGTAAAGCAGGCGCTCTAACCAGCTGAGCTAACCGCCCATCATGAATCGGAAGAATTTGGACTGTCCTCAGTTTATAGCATTTTCAGTGACCTTGCTCTCAGAATGCGTCGCCCTGATTGATCTGACAATAAAATACTACAAAGCGGCATATGCGATTTCGGATGGCCGCGAATCGCCGCTTGTAGCATGGCTTTTGTAACAATTGGACACGATCTCTGTGTAGAGACTGTCATCGCGCTTCAGTCGACAGAAGACGATGGTCGTGGCTCCGGCTCCGTGCCCGCCTTTACCGCGCATACGGCACGGACCGAAGCAGGATTCCTCGCTCGCTACGGATTGACAAGCAAAATAGGTCTACATCAAAAAAATAGCGGTTACATAATTACACGGTGCGGTACTAGGGCATTTTCACCAATGCTGTTGAATATCAAACGCAAACAAAATACAGGCAGAGGGATACTCATATGCTCGCATTTTGTTCGCAAGGGGCGAGATATCCTATCCACGGGAATCCAGTTTAATTGCTGTTGGGATAATCCACGCTGACGAGGAAGAGTCCGCTAGCAGGCGCGGTAGGTCCGGCGGCGGAGCGGTCTCGCGCCACAAGAATCGCCTGGATCGAGTCTGAGTGTAGCCGATGCGCTCCCACCTGCACGAAGGTTCCCACCAGATTGCGCACCATGTGGTGCAGAAATCCGTTGGCCGTGACGCGATAGATCGCCAGTCCATCCACCCACTGCCAGCCAGAGTGGGTGATGCTGCGAGTGTTGTCGCGCGGCTCTGCGGTACCCGGCGACTCAGCCGCAACACGCATTGTGAGGTCGGGATCGCAGGCGGCAAAGCTGGTAAAGTCGTGTGTGCCGACTACGTTTTGTGCGGCTCGGTTCATCGCGGCAAGGTCGAGCGGCCAAGGACAAGGCCACACTGTAGGAGCCAGCATTGGCGGACAGATTCGCTCGTTTGAATCGCGGCGATCACTCACTTCGCCTCTCAGCGGAAAGATTCTGTACTCGTAGGTCTTGCCAATCGCCGAGTGGCGCGCGTGGAACTGCGGCGCGACCTTCTGGACTGTTAACACGCGGACGCTGGGCGGCAAGCAGCGGTTGAGAGCGCGATGCAGGTTGGCCGCCGGAATCGCCGCAGCCAGTGCAAACGACGCCACCTGCGCCAGCGCGTGGACGCCCGCGTCGGTGCGGCCCGATCCCTGTGGCAACACGCGCTCGCCGACCGTGCGCTCAATGGCTGCGGCCAGTAATCCCTGCACAGTGGCTTGTCCAGGCTGTACCTGCCAGCCGCGGTAGGGGGTTCCATCGTAGGCGAGCGTAATCTTCCAATGAGTCATTGCGATGCTTTGCACAGTATCACAAAGACGGGGGCTCGGAGGAAGCCGATAATTGGTACTCACTGGTATGCTTAATGCAGTCAGGTGGAGATGCGACCGTGAAGCTCAATGGGAACCGATCTCGCCACACCTGCGTACTGCTATTGCCGGTCCGATTCGACTTTGACGCAGCTGGGGAAGATTTTTACATCGCTCAAATAAATGAAGGTGGAGAAGACTATCGTGAGATTGAATATTTTGCAGGTGACGGCGGCCATTGGGCTAATAGCCTTTTCGCTGATAGCTATGACCGGTGGTACACAACCGGCAGTGGCGCAGACCGCCCCAGTGCAAGCCACCGACGCACCGGCAGTTGCTCAGATTACTCTGCCGTCCACGCCTGAGCCCAAGCTCACCGAGCCGCTCTATTTGCGCGACACTGGCCGCGACTACACGCATCTGAATCCGATGTTTCGCAATGTGCTGAAACCCTATATGCCGACAGACGTACCTCTGCCGCAGCTGGGCAATACCCCACGCCTAGACACACTTCTGCGCGACGGAAAGATCTACCTCAGCCTCTCGGACGCAGTCGTCCTCGCGCTGGAAAACAACTTCGATATCGCGATCGCGCGCATCTATCTGGACATTGCCGACACCGACCTGTTGCGAGCGCAGGCCGGAGCCAGTCTGCGCGGAGTTTCGACTGGGCTGGTCGCCAACACTCTCGGCGGCTCTGGAACCGCAGTCACCGGTGGTGGCGGGCCGGGCGGTACCTCGGAAGGCACAGGGGGCACAGGATCAGGCGCCTCGGGCCTGGTGCTGAGCACTAGCGGCGGTGGGCCAGCACCCGAGTCGCTCGACCCCACCCTGACCAGCAACCTGGAGTACGAGGCGACAACGACGCCCTCCACCAGCGCATTTACAGGAAGCTCTCCCGTAAAGTCCACCGCCTCGACGTTCAACTTCGGTTACACACAAGGATTTTTGACCGGCACACAACTGGGCGTGAGCTTCGACAACTCGCGTGCAACCAATACCAATCCCTTCAACACCTACAGTCCGCTGGTGAACGCTTCGTTCCGTGCGACCGCAACTCAGCACCTGCTGCAAGGATTCGGCACGGGCATCAACGGACGATTCATTGTGCAGGCCAAAAACAATCGCCGCATTACCGACTCGGCCTTTCGCCAGCAACTGCTTTACACCGTCAATCAGGTGGAGAATATTTACTGGGGTCTGGTCAGCGCCTATGAGGACGTGCAGGCCAAGCAGCGAGCGCTTGCCCAATCTACCCAGTTGACCGAGGACAATCGCAAGCAGCTTGCCATTGGCACTCTGGCTCCGCTGGATGTCGTCAACTCCGACTCGGCGGTCGCCACCGATCAGCAGGCGCTGGTCGCCTCTCAGTCGAACCTCGAGTATCAGCAGCTGCTGATGAAGCAGGCCATCGCGCGCAACCTGACCGACCCCGCGCTGACCAACGCACCAGTCGTTCCCACCGACCGCGTTGCGCTGGACCGTCTGCCCGAAGAGGATGCTGCGCAGGACGATCTCGTGCGTCAGGCCTATGCCAACAATCCCCAGATCGAGCAGGCCTTCCTCAACATGAAAAACAACGAGCTGACCATCAAGGCGGAGAAAAACGGTCTGCTGCCGACCGTCGACGTCTACGCCTTCTACGGTGCCAGCGCTGTCAGTGGTTCGCAGAACTCGGCTCTGGACTGCGCTGCACTGGCAGGCTTTGGCGGCGCGGCTTGCCCGTTCCCGGCGGTCGGATACGGAACAGCAGTCGGGCATCTCTTCAATGACAGCGCGCCTGACAAGGGCGTAGGCGTCAACATATCAATCCCACTGCGCAATCGCGTGGCGCAGGCCGATCAGGCGCGCTCGCAGATGGAGTATCGTCAGTCGCAGATGCGTCTGCAACAGCTTTATACCCAAATACGCATTCAGGTGGTTAACGCGCAATTCGCGCTAACCAATGATCGCGCGCAGGTGAAGGCCGCACAGGCGGCACGCGACTACGCCGCGCAATCGCTTGACGCCGAGCAGAAGAAGTTCAAGCTGGGAGCCTCCACTTCGGCACTGGTCTTACAGCAACAGCGCAACCTTGCCACGGCTGAGAACGCTCTGATCTCGGCCACGGCGGCCTACGCAAAGGATCGCGCCAGCCTGCTGCAACTGCTCTCCAACACGCTAGATCGCTACGGTATCAGCATCGCGGATGCAGCCTCGGGAGTATTCTCCTCATCGCCGGTCATTCCCGGCCTGACTGCGCCGCAGGCTCCCGCCGCGCCCAAGCCCATCGCCGCTGCGCCCGCACCAGAGCACTAAGAAGCGCAACCTGAAGGTGGCAAAGACCGGCCAAATCGCTCGGGCTTTGCCACACTTGGGGCGACCTTTTTTGTCTCTTATAAACGGGGGAGCGCATCAAACTGGTGATGGGTTGTCACGTATTGACAAACAGAGACTTGAATATTTGCAGAAACTTGCAAACCAAGGTTGTGGGAGAATATTACTCGAACGCATCCGGCAGAAAACGTTTTGTTTGCCATGGCGTTTAACTTCAAAAGCAAAAGCAGATCACGATCATACCCGGTCAATGCAGAGCGGCGGCGGATCAACGATGATGAGCAATCAAACGGAGAGGGCAGGGGAGGGCACAACCAACGCGTTGGAGTCCGCGGCGTCGTCCTACCTGCGCTCGGCTCGGCATCAGCCGGTTGAGTGGAACGAGTGGAGCGATGCGGCCTTCGATCGAGCAAGCCAGCAGGACAAGCCCATTCTGCTAGATATCGGTGCGGTCTGGTGTCACTGGTGTCACGTTATGGATCGCGAGTCCTACGAGGACGTTGCCACCGCGAACCTCATCAACCAACACTTCATCGCCATCAAGGTCGATCGCGATGAGCGGCCCGATGTTGATGCGCGTTATCAGGCTGCGGTTTCCGCCCTCAGCGGACAGGGGGGCTGGCCCCTGACGGCCTTTCTCACTCCCGACGGTAAGCCCTACTTTGGCGGAACCTACTTTCCTCCCGAGGATCGTCACGGACGCCCCAGCTTTCAGCGCGTTCTGCTCACCATGGCCGATGCCTTCCGCAATCGCCGCACCGAAGTCGAGCAATCCGCCCTCAGCGTGATGAGCGCCATCGAGCACAACGAAAGCTTCTCCGGTCGCGCCACCAATCCCGGGCCGGAGCTGGTGCGAAAGATCGCTCTTTCCGCGATGAAGAGCGCTGATCTGCGCAACGGCGGCTTCGGCTCGCAACCCAAATTCCCCAACTGTAGCGCCATTGATCTGCTGATCGATCTAGTCACACGGTGCGACGCACAGGCAGCAACGACAGTGAAGCTGAAGGAGATGGAGTCGGCTCCATTGGCCGAGGCGGCCCGCCACGTCGTCCGCCTCACATTGAACAAGATGGCCCGGGGCGGCGTCTGCGACCAGCTCGCTGGAGGATTTCATCGCTATTCGGTTGACGATAACTGGCTCGTCCCCCACTTTGAGAAGATGGCGTACGACAACAGCGAGTTGCTCGGCAACTACGTCCACGCCTACCTTACCTTTGGCGACGAGGAGTTTGCACGGGTTGCGCGCGAGATCATTCGCTGGATCGACCAGTGCCTCAGCGACCGCGCGCAGGGCGGATTCTACGCCTCGCAAGACGCCGATGTTACCCTTGACGACGATGGCGACTACTTCACCTGGACACTCGACGAGGCCGCCGAGGCGTTGTCGGAAGACGAGCTGCCTCTGGCCTCCTATTACTACAACATCGGAGAGATCGGCCAGATGCAGCACAACGTTGCCAAGAACGTCCTCCATCGCAAACGGGAGATCGAGGCCATGGCACAACGGGCTGGCCTGAGTGTTGTCGAAGTCGAGGCGCGGCTTGATGTTGTCAAAGAAAAGCTATACGCAGCGCGCCTCAAGAGGCCCACGCCATACATCGATCGAACCATATACGTCGCGTGGAACGCCCTGTGCATTTCGGCCTACATTGAGGCAGCGCGTGCGCTCGACCTCCCGGACGCGCTGGCCTTCGCGCTCAAGTCGCTCGACCGCGTCCTCGCTACTGTATGGACGGTCAGCGCGCAGACGAGGGAAGGCGCGCAGGCAGAAGCGAGGCGTACGCTGGCGCACGTCGTCGCTTACGGAGAGCAGGCAGGCACCGCACCGCAGCTTCCCGGCGTTCTTGACGACTACATTCTGCTCGGCCATGCCGCGCTTGACGCATGGCAGGCCACCGGCGAGATGCGCTACTACACAGCGGCCAGCGAACTGATGGACTCGGCCCTCGCCCGTTTCTGCGATTCCGATTCCGAGGTGGGCGGCTTCTTTGACATCGAGAGTCCCACCGAGGGGCAGCGCGCTCTGGGCGTGATGGCGGCTCGTCGCAAACCCTTACAGGACTCACCTACCCCTGCCGGTAATCCGACCGCAGCAATACTGCTGCTCCGCCTGAACGCGCTCAATGGCCACGCCGATTACGCCACCCGCGCCCGCCAAACGTTGGAGACCTTTGCTGGCGTAGCCGAACACTTTGGACTCTATGCCGCGACCTATGCGCTCGCACTCCAGCATCTGCTCGCACCACCCGTGCAGATCACCATCGTCGGCGATGATGCACTGGCCCGCGCGCTGGAGTCTGTCGCGCTGAAGGATTACGCCATCAATAAAGTCGTCGTGCGTCTCACCCGTGCGCAGATCGCAGCAGATTCGCCCGAGCAGATCGCAGCGTCTTCGCGCAATCTCCCCCCCGCACTGGCCGAAACCCTGCCCCATCTCGTTGACGTCGCCGCCAGCTTCGCCCTGGTCTGCTCCGGCAACACCTGCCAGCCTCCGATCTCCGACCCCGCCGCACTCGCCGCAGCCCTCCACCCAGTCCAGTAGCTTCAACTAAAAATCCTACTGATCTTGGAGGCCAATTCAGTGATGCTGCTGATTCAATCTCACCAGTCCCTTATCGAACCAAATAATAATCGACAGTCGCTACCACCCGAACTTTTTTCATCAGGCTGGAATCCGCCTGTGCATCGTTCCCCTGAGCGCCATCTTCGCCCGTAGCCGCTTCACTGCCGACATTCGCCGACGAGATCGAAAACACTCCCTGATTCGCAGCCCGAATCGGCCCAACCTGACTGCCTGAGTCCGCCGCAAAACGATCCGCCGAAGCCCGGGCATTGCGCGTTGCCTCCGTAATCATGTCCGGTTTCAGCGCATTCAGTCCCGTAAATTTATAGCTAATCCCCTGCCCATATCCTCCGCCAACTACAATCCCAGCCTTCACTAGTTCCGCAGTTTTTTGTCCAGCCTGCGCAATCTTGTCTACATTGAAGGATTGCACCGTCACCGTCTGCTGGACGATGTATCGCGTACCACTCTGATTGTTGCCATACTCGTTGGCCCACTTGTCCGTAACCTGAATCTGTCCGGCAGTGATCTCCTGTGGCGAAATTCCCTGCTCTGCGAAGAACTTCAGCACCGCTGACTTATCTTCTTCGCTTTTGGCAAAGACTGCGTTCAAGTCGTT
This sequence comes from uncultured Granulicella sp., assembly GCA_964590925.1. Taxonomy (GTDB): domain Bacteria; phylum Acidobacteriota; class Terriglobia; order Terriglobales; family Acidobacteriaceae; genus Edaphobacter. Next base: position 1,376 of record CAZPZL010000083.1, on the reverse strand, counting down.
TCCCGCCTCTTTGAAGGTCACCGGCCAGATCGCAGTGTCGGACTTCACCGTCCGTTCCACCAACCCCTTCACAGTCACATAGCGATCAGCCAGCTTGATTGCTTTGATCTGCGCGCCCAGTACCCACCCACCAAGCACCATCCCCAGCAGGATGCACCCGCCCAATACTGCGGCAAACGTCGTTGAACCCATCGTTCGTTCAGATTCCAAAACAGGTCTCCTGTTTACTGACGCAAGAATCATGGGGGATAGCCGTTCGGACTGTCAAGACAAAAACGCGAAGAGGCCCGCACATGGCGGGCCTCTTCGTTGGTTCATCTTTGTAGCAGGGTTACTTCTTGACCGTCTTGATGGTCTGCAGGATGCGCGAGACGATCTGGTAGGGGTCGGCCGCCGAGTTGGGACGACGATCTTCCAGATAGCCCTTGTATCCATCGCGGATGAAGTTCACCGGCAGGCGAATCGAGGCGCCGCGATCCGACAGTCCATAGGTAAACTGGTCGATGGCTGCGGTCTCGTGCTTTCCGGTCAACCGCAGGTGGTTGTCCGGGCCGTAGACGGCGATGTGCTCGGCAACGTGGTCGCCAAAGGCCTTCATCAGCGCCTCCAGATAATCCTTGCCGCCCACTTCGCGGATGTGCTTGGTGGAGAAATTGGTGTGCATGCCAGAGCCATTCCAGTCGCCCTTGATCGGCTTGCAGTGCAGTTCCAGATCAACCTCGTACTTCTCGCACAGGCGAGCCATCAGGTAGCGTGCAACCCACAGATCGTCCGCCGCCTTGGCCGAGCCCTTGGCAAAGATCTGGAACTCCCACTGGCCCTTCGCCACCTCGGCGTTGATCCCCTCGTGGTTGATTCCCGCTTCGAGGCAAAGATCCAGATGCTCTTCAACTATCTGACGAGCGAGGCCGCCCACGTTCTTGTATCCAACGCCGCAGTAGTACGGTCCCTGCGGACCTGGGTAGCCATCCTCCGGGAAGCCCAGCGGACGTCCATCTTGATACAGGAAGTACTCCTGCTCGAAGCCAACCCACAGATCGTCTTCCTTCTCGATTGTGGCGCGGTAGTTGGTCGAGTGTGGGGTGCCGTCCGGGTGCATCACTTCGCTCAGAACAATGTACGCGCTCTTGCGCGACGCGTCCGGATAAAGCGCAACCGGCTTCAGAATACAGTCCGAGCTCTTGCCCTCGGCCTGCTCGGTAGAACTTCCATCGAAGCCCCATAGTGGAATATCGGCCAGCGTCGGCGCCTTCTCAAATTCCTTGAGTTGGGTCTTGCCGCGCAGTCCAGGAACGGGCTTCGTGCCGTCAAGCCAGATGTATTCGAGTTTGTATTTTGCCATGTTTTTGAGGCTCCTTGAATGAATCGCTTGGGAT
>CAZPZL010000082.1:0-9094 GCA_964590925.1 uncultured Granulicella sp. | reverse complement strand
CGATTGAGCACGAAGTCATTGTGGGAGCAGGCGGCGTGTTGGCAGCCTCGTATGCGGCAAGCTGTGCGCGGGCAGCGGTCTGCATCTTGGCCAAAATCGCCTGACGCTCACTCTCGTCGTCCCATGCGCGGGAGAAGTCGTGCGGCGGACGATTCATCGCGTCGGAGACGGCAACCAATTGGTGCAGATCGCTCTCCGGCGGAAGCCCGGCGAGCTTGGCAATGTCATCCTCATTCAGTGCGCTGATGGGCTTGCCACGATGCAGTAGCGGGCGATTGGGATCGTCGTTCAGCGAAGCCACCGAGTTGCTGGACGGGTCTGCAGCGGGCGGCGCGGGCGCAGTCGAGCGGCGGCGCAGCGTGGGCCGGTCGGGATCATTGGCAGGTGGCGAGTCACTGGATGTACTGCTGCGATGAAGCGTTGGCCGATTGGGATCGTCGGGTGGAGTGTCGCCCGAGGGCGCAGGCGAGCCGGGTGTAGGCGTCGCCGCATCGCCGGAGCCGGGTACAGCCGAGCGAGCGGAGAAGTGCGGCTGGTCGTCGTACTCGTCAAGACCATTGATTGCCGCCAGAGTCTTTGCAGGCTTCAGCGTCGCTGGCTTGGGCGGTGCGGGCGGGTAGAATCTGCCATAGCCGAACCAGCCATCGTCGTAGGGGTTCGAGTCCGAACTGACGGGAACCAGATGGCGGGAGAAGGCGATGCTGAAGGTTCCCAGAGCAATACCGGTCTGGTCCAGTTCATAGACGTTCCCGCTGGCCAGCGCGAAGGGCACGGGGCGCGAGAGGTAGACCGCCGCATCCTCCAGCTTTCCATCAATAAACAGCGAGACAGGAATCAATCGGCTCGCCGTCGGCTTTGCCATCTCGCCCGTCCACTCGTAGACGGCGACCGCGCGAACCACATTCTCCGCCTTGGCAACCTTGTGCGTCTGCGCGTGCAGAGTGGCGCTGGCTGCAGCCACAAGCAGAAGCGCGGCCAGTGCTGTGGCAAAACGATGCCTGCTGCGATTCGGATTCATGCTCTCCTTATGCCTCATGCAGCTCTTGTAGCCCTCATGCTGCGCTCGGACCTCATAGTGCTGCCTCACAATGTTATAGACGCGCGCGCTGCGTACAGCGTTTCATCCCAGAGTATCTTGTGCGGATTGGTGCGTGCTCAACTGGTGTTGTGGGCGGCCAAAGGCGTCGCCAACACGGAGATTGCTCAGCGTCTGTACGGTCCAAGCCGACCGCGGGCAAGTGGCGGCAACGCCTGGTCGAGCATCGTCTGACCGGCCTCCCCGACGAGTTGCCCCCGAGCCGTCCCGGGAGAAGCTCGACGTGCATTTGACCGTCGAAAACTACTCCACCCACAAGCACACCAAGGTGCGTACATAGCTGGCCGCAAGACCCCGCTTCCATTTCCAGGATACGTCCGCTTATTTCTTTGTGGTTCAATCCGGTAGAATGCCGGTTCGGACTGACTACGCAACAGTCCATCCGATGCGACTCTTTCAATAGCTCTCAAGACTATATAGCCGTATTTCCGGGACACCTCACTGTAGTTCCGTCTTATCAGAGAAGCGGAGCTGCAGGTCCCACTTTCCTCATGGTCTGGAAGCACTGGGAAGTGAGAAGATATAGGGATGATTGCAGAAGCATCCGAGAAGACAATGTTGGCTGCCGTTCTGTACGGCAGCGAGGATCTGCGCATGGAGCAGATACCCGCGCCCACCATCGGCCCCGGCGAGTTGCTGTTGCGGGTAGGTGCGGCGTTGACCTGTGGCACCGACCTGAAGGTCTATCGTCGCGGCTATCACGCCATGATGCTGAAGCCACCGGTCGTCTTCGGCCACGAGCTAGCCGGCACGGTGGTCGCGGTTGGCGAGGGTGTGACCAAGTTCGCTGTCGGCGACCGCGTTCTCCCGCTCAACTCCGCGCCCTGCGACGACTGCTACTTTTGCGACCACAACCAGCAGAATCTGTGCGAGCACATCCTGTTCAACAACGGCGCCTACGCGCAGTTGATGCGCATTCCGGCGCGCATCGTGGAGAAGAACACCCTCCGCATTCCCGACGGAGTAGCTTTTGAGCACGCCGCACTGACCGAACCGCTGGCCTGCGTCATTCTTGGGCTGGAGGACTCTGGCGCAAGGGCAGGCGACACGATGGTCGTAATCGGCGCAGGCCCCATCGGGCTGATGTTCATCCACGCGGCCTCGCTCGATGGAGTGCGTGTCATCGCGGTGGTCAAGCGCAAGGACCAGATCGCCGCAGCGCGTCTGTTCGGAGCCTCCCAGGTAGTTGAGATCGTAGAAGGCGCAGACACTGTCGCCCGCGTCCGCGCGCTCACTGAAGACTCGCGCGGCGCAGACGTAGTGATCGAGGCCGTCGCCCGTCCGGCAACATGGGAGCAGGCCGTCGCCATGGTTCGCAAGGGCGGCACAGTTAATCTTTTTGGCGGTCCGCCCAGCGGCACCACCGTCACCTTCGACACCAACCGCCTGCACTACGCAGACATCACGCTGAAGGCGACCTTCCACCTGACGCCCGCCACCGCACGCACAGCCTTCGCGCTGATAACCAGCGGGCAATTCAAGGCTGCGGAGTTCATCACGCGCACGGCATCGCTCGACGAGGTTCCTGCGGTCTTCGCCAGCATGATGACACGCAGCGCACACAAGATTGCCGACATCAAGACCGCTGTCTTCCCCAATGGAGACAAGCCCAACGGGAGCAGGCAATGAGCGAGCTATCGAACGAGCCACAGCTTTCCGTCCTGATCGAAAGTGACTCGCTTGCAGGCGCGCCGAAGCTGTACCTTACGCCCAACCAGCGCCCGTCGTTGGATGAAGCACGCGCGTGGTGCCATGAACTCACCACCACGCACTACGAAAATTTTCACGTTGCCACGTTCTTTTTGCCCAAGCGCGTGCGCCCACACTTCGAGAGCCTGTACGGCTTCTGCCGCGCCTCGGACGATCTCGGAGATGAGGTGGCCGACACCGCAACGGCGCTGCGTCTGCTCCACGCATGGGACGCGATGCTCGACCAGTGCTACGACGCGCCGGAGCAGTCGCGCCATCCGGTCTTCGTCGCACTACGTCCAACCATCGAGGCCTGCGAGCTTCCCCGCGACCTCTTCCACGACCTGATCCGCGCCTTCATTCAGGATCAGACCAAGACACACTACGACACATGGGACGAGACGGTCGCGTACTCGCGCTACTCTGCCAATCCGGTCGGTCGGCTGGTGCTGATGATCTGCGGCTACCGCGACGAAGCGCGGGCACTTCTGTCGGACAAGGTCTGCACCGCACTGCAACTCGCCAACTTCTGGCAGGACGCCGTGCGCGACTCAGAGATTCCGCGCCGCTACATTCCCGCCGACTATCTGGAAAGCTACGGCGTTGACGAGGGGCAGATCGCAGGCCGGGTCTTCACGTCGGAGTTTGGCGCGATGATGAAAGCGCTGGTTGATCGCACTCGCGCCATGCTGCGCGAAGGAGCCACGCTCAACTCCACCGTGGACAAGGAACTCCGCGTTACGCTTGATCTGTTCAGCAACGGTGGCGAGGCCATCCTAGACGGCATCGTCGCACAAGACTACGATGTGTTACGAGGGCGTCCCGTTGTAACCCGTAGTAAAAAACTTCTGCTCCTCGTTGGAGCGATTCTAAGCAAGCTGCGCGCGGGCCGCGCCGCAGGAGCATGAACCGCATGACCAGCGCAGTAAATTCTCAGAAAGCCGACGCACGCACCGCCGCTGCCTATCGCTTTTGCCGCAAGGTCGCCCGACGCAAGGCGAAGAATTTTTACTGGGCCTTTCGCGTTCTGCCGCGCCACAAGAGCGACGCTATGTGCGCGGTCTACGCCTTCATGCGTCAGGCTGACGACCTTACTGACGATGAGTCGAAGTCCGTCGAAATGCGCCGCGCAGAGATGTCCACATGGCTCAAGGCCTGGCGTGACACGCGTGCCACCGTATTGATGAACTCCCCGCACGCCGAGACCGACGACCCCGTCTTTCGTGCGCTCGCACACACTCAGCGCGCCTTCAACATCCCCGACAGTCTGCTGGAGCAACTGGTGGCCGGAACCACGATGGACCTTGAAGTTCAGGGAGCAGCAATCGGCGAACAGGTAGCGGCGAACGAACCACTCCAGACCTACGCCACTTTCAATGATCTCCACCGCTACTGCTATCTTGTCGCCTCGGTTGTTGGTCTGGTCTGCATCAAGATCTTCGGCTACTCTGATCCTGTCGCCGAGCGTCTAGCCGAAGATACCGGCATCGCCTTCCAGCTCACTAACATTCTGCGCGACGTCAAGGAAGACGTCGAGCGCAACCGCCTTTACCTGCCGCTCGATCTGCTGGACGAGTTTGGTCTTCGGGTCAACGACATTCGTGCGCTGGCCGCCGGACGCCGCATCTCACACAGCGAGCGAGCTATGCTAGCAACGCTGGCCACCCGCGCCGAAAAGTATTACCTCTCCGCCGACAAACTGCTGCCCCTGATTGATCGCGACAGCCGCGCCGCCCTATGGGTTCTGGTCACTATCTATCACCGCCTGCTCAACCGCATCGTTGAGCGAAGGATGGAAGTCTTTGGCCCGCGCGTCGCCCTCTCCAGCGGCGAAAAGTTCGCAGTACTGCTACGCGGAGCCAAGCTTGTCGTCGTCAACCGGGTGACAAAATGACGCGCGCTTCAGACCTCCATCGTCGTGCCGCCGACTCTCCCTCCGCAGACGTCATTGTGATTGGCGCAGGGCTTGCCGGCCTCGCCGCCGCCATTGCCCTGGCCGCCGATGGAGCCATCGTCACGCTCATCGAGAAGCGCGCCTTCGTCGGTGGCCGAGCCTACTCCTACCCACACCCCGCACTGGGTGAGACCATCGACTCGCAGCACGTCATCCTCGGCTGCTGCACCAACTTCCGCCAGCTCATCGAGCAGGCCGGCACGGCGTGGTCCATCCGCTGGTACGACAAGCTCTGCTTCCTTGAACCCTCCATCACTGACACCAATCAATCCGCCCGCCGCAGTTGGATCAAGTCTTCTCTGCTGCCCGCGCCCGCGCATCAGGCTCTCAGCTTTCTGCGCGCCCCCATGCTGGATCGCGCAGACAAGATTGCCATTGCGCGCGGGCTCACCCACTTCTTGCGTAGTTACCCGAGCAGCGACCGCGAGAGCTTCGCCACCTGGCTCGACAACACGCATCAGACCGACCGCGCCATTCGCCACTTCTGGGAGCCGATCATAGTCGGTGCGCTCAACGACTGCTTCGAAAACTGCTCGACCAAATACGCGGGTAAGATCATTCACGAATCTTTCCTGCGTTCGCCCGCAGCCGGTCGCCTCGGCATCCCCACCAAGCCGCTCAGCGAGTTCTTTGAGCCGGTGGTCAAGTTGGCCCGCCGTCTCGGCGTCGAGGTACTGATGAACTCTGGCGTCACCGCCATCGCGCAGACCGACGGCGGTCGCTGGCGCGTCACCTGTGGTGAGGACTTGATCGAGGCCAACTCCGTCATCCTCGCCACCGACCTCCGCCAAACGGCGCGCCTCATGCAGCCGCTCACCGAGGCGGGCGCATGGCTGGCCGCTAACAGCCACTTCGCCACCGACCGCTTCACCTCCGCGCCAATCACCACCATTCATCTCTGGTACGACCGAGAGGTCATTGACTTAGATCACGCCGTACTTCTCGATACGCGCATCCAGTGGCTCTTTGCCAAGTCGCGCATCCGCGCATGGGCACCCGAGCGCGGCAGCTATCTGGAGCTGGTCATCAGCGCCTCCTGGCCGGAGCTGAAGCTCTCTCGCGAGGAGATTCTACGCGAAGCTCTGCGCGAGATAGACCTTTTCTTTCCCAGACTTCGCGAGGCGCGCCTAGTGAAGTCAGCCGTGCTGAAGGAGGTGCACGCCACCTTTTCGGTCTCACCCAAGCTGGACGCCTTGCGCCCGCCCCAACTCACCGCCTATCCCGGCCTATACATCGCGGGCGACTGGACCGCCACTGATTGGCCCTCGACGATGGAGGGCGCGGTCCGTAGCGGACGCATGGCGGCTGGCGTGGTCGCTGGCGACCGCCAGCAATTCCTCGCCCCCGAACTGCCCGCCGCCGGTCTGATGCACCTGCTCAGTCGAACTTTTACCCAGTAGCTTGCAAACAACCACGGATTTACGCGAATAAGACCGATGAGGTCAATTCGCCTCATCAGACTAGTTCAAAGCGAATCTAACGTCCGACAGCAATCGCGGCTTTGCAGAGCCGGGTAAGCGTGACGGGATAGCTTTCGTGTCGAGAAGACGGTCAGGTGCCGCGCGACTGGGTTTCATGCGTCGAGCCAAGGTGGACTTGGACAACTTCCTGAAACTTCACAGAGCCCACCCATCGCGTCTTTTCTTCACGCGATGGTGGGGTACGGCGTCCCCTCTATAACGCTAGCTACGGCTGCTTCTGTGTTTGTGGCAGAGCTGGCGCTTTTGGCTTTGCGATCTTCAGCGGCAGCTCCAGCGTTCCGTTCTTGTTGGAGACGTGATCAAGCACGCCGACGCGGATAAACATCTGTCCCGGTGGCAGGTCGATCTGCTGCACCAGCTTGATCGGCTCGCTTTGGCTGGTTCTCTGCTGATAGCTGGCATCAGTCAGCGTCGACTTGACCTCCTGGCTGAGCCCAGTCATCAGCTTGTCGTTGCTATCGTAGACCGCGATGTTGAACGACAGTTCGGCGTCGTGCGCTCCCTTCTTGCCGTTCTTGTACGCGATCTGATCGATGGGCACGGAGTACTCAAATGCGTAGCGCGTCAGATGCCGGTTGTGCAGCTTGGGGTCGAGCGTACCCATAATCGGAGGATCGTCCGGCTTGGGGTCAACCGTATTCGGCTCGACGTGTACATCGAAGATAAGGTCGCTCGATGTCGCCAGCCCCCGGCTCATCGGAGCCTTCATATCGCCCTTCTCCGCAATCGGCGGAGTAGTCGACAACGACAGTCCCGGCGGCATCTTCAACTTCGCGATATCATCCGCATAGTAGCCCTTGCGGAAGACCAGATGAACATTAGGCTGATCCACCTTCACCTCGATCTTGTGATACGTGCCGTCGTACTTCACGCTGGGCGGCGTGTAGGCGATCGAGTAGTAGTTTGCGCCGTTCTCCAGAGCTTTGCTCACGGCCGTGGCAATGTCGTTGGTGTTCGAATAGGCCACACCGCCGGTCGCCTCGGCCACCATCTCCTCGGAAAGCTGCGCTGCACCAAAGTCGGGCGACAGCCCCTCGCTGGTATTGCCGACGACCAAGCCGCCTGCGTTGATCGGGTAGATCGAGACCTGCGCTGCTGTCAGCAGGTCGTAGGCGTGGCTCAAGCCCAGCGAGTAGTCTGGCAGACACTTCGCCCTCTGCGTCGGGTCAGTGATCGCCGGAATACCCACCGTAAACCAAATCAGGTTCTTGCGTCCGTGTATTGCCTCCGAGTCGGTCGCAATTCGGGCGAGCGACTCCAACACGGACCGATTGCGCACGTCGGACTGGATGCAGGTATTATTCTCATCGCTGTTGCCGGAGCTGTTGCCAGCCTGCTTCCCGGCGTTCTCTCCGGGCATCTTGTACAGCTTGTCGCCCTCCCATCCGCTGCTGGTGGAACTGGTCTTGCCGCCGTCGTTGTTGCCATTGATGTCGTACGGCACCGCGTTGATCGCCGCCGCCAGAAGCGTCCGGTCCGACGTCACGCTCTGCACGATGCGCAGATTGGTCGTCATAGCAAGCACAGCGATGCGCGTTCCCTCCGGCATATTCAGCATCGCCTGCATTGCAGCCTTCTTCACCCGACTCTGCATTGCGATCGACTGCGACATCTGCTTTGCATCCGTGCTGTCAACCGGGGCCTCGTTCTCCAGATCCAGAAGCAGCAGGTTCACCGCCGGACTTGGAGCGGGAGGCTGCTGACTGCTATAGGTATTCTCCGACAAATTTCGTGCGGGTGAGCTCCACTGCGCGTCAACCTCCTCGAAGTGGCGAATCGGCTGCGGCTGCCCGTCCTCCAGAATGGTGAAATCCTGCTGCGTCAGCCCGCGTATCGGCAGCCCCGCGGCGTCGGTCGCCGTCACGTCCACCACCGACTCCCGCGAGAAGACCTGAATTGTCCCGGCATCCCCTGCATTCTTCGGCGGAGCCGCGCTGGTCCGCATCCCCGCAAATCCCGCCAGACCCGCAACCACAAAGCCTACCGCCAGAATCGTTCGTTGAACCCGCATCAGGTAGAGCCTCCATAGGCTTGGACCCCGTTCCGCCCAATTCCACTCGGTTATTGTTCGCAGCCATCTTACGCGTCTGCTTCGTGAAGGGCAAAGTCGTTTCCCCTTCGTCCGCATCTAATCCTTGCGTGGCAGCGCCCATACACGATTCCCTCCTGCACTCCGATACAATGGAGCCAATGACAGAACTAGATACAGACAATCTCGCGCAAGCGCATGCAGATGCCGTTCCCGAGGCATGGCGCAGAACCGAGTTGGCGCGACACACCGAGCGGCCCTACCCGATGGACTTCATCGCAGCGCTCTTCCCCGACCTCAGCGAGATTCACGGCGACCGAGCCTTTGGCGACGATGCTGCGATGTTCTGTGCTATGGCTCGCTTCCACGGTCGCGCCGTCCTGGTCGTCGCCAACCTCAAGGGTCGCACGCTGAAGGAACGCGTAGCCCGCAAGTTTGGCTCGCCCGACCCCGAGGGCTACCGCAAGTCCCTGCGCGCGATGAAGCTCGCCGAGAAGTTCTCCCGCCCAATTTTCAGCTTCCTTGACGTAGCTGGCGCCAACCCCGGAATTGGAGCCGAGGAGCGCGGTCAGGGCGAGGCCATCGCCCGCAACCTGCTCGAAATGTCACGCCTGCGCACGCCCACCATTGCCACCATTACTGGCGAGGGAGGCTCCGGTGGTGCGCTCGCTCTCGCCGTCGCAGACCGCGTGTTAATGCTGGAAAACTCCATCTACTCGGTCATCTCTCCCGAGGGCTGCGCATCGATCATGTGGAAGGACGCCGCCAAAAAACAGCAGGCCGCAGAGGCCCTGCGCTACACAGCGCACAGCGTCATGTCTCTCGGCTGTGTCGACGAGGTCGTC
>CAZPZL010000081.1:2980-9139 GCA_964590925.1 uncultured Granulicella sp. | reverse complement strand
GCCTGCGCTGGAGGCTGGAATGGCCGCGCAGATCAAGGAGGTCGAGGCGATTGCCAACCATTCCGCATCGCCAACCTTTGAGAACACGCTGGTGGCGCTGGAGCGCAGCGGGCAGTTGTACAACCGCGTAACGGAGGTCTTTGACGCCGTGACACAGGCCAACTCCAACCCTACCCTGGAGAAGGTTGACGAGATCGAGTCGCCCAGGCGAGCTGCACACGACGATGCAATTTATTTGAATGAGAAGCTCTTCGCACGTGTCGAGGCAATCTACGCCAAGCTCGACTCGCTAGGACTGGATGCCGAGTCGCGCAGATTGGTCGAGATCTACTACGCGAAGTTCGTTCATGCAGGAGCGAAGCTCTCGCCAGAGGACAAGGCGAAGCTGCGTAAGCTGAACGAGGAGGAGTCGACACTACAGAACAGCTTCCGAACCAAGCTGCTGGCAGCGACCAAGGATGCGGCGTTCACTACGAAGGACAAATCCGCATTGACGGGGCTGACGGATGCCGAGATCGCTGCGGCGGTGGAGGCGGCCAAGGGGCGTAAGATCGAGGGCTACCTGCTGCCGATGCAGAATACGACACAGCAGCCGGTGCTGGCGTCGCTGGAGAACCGCGCGACGCGGCAGACGATCTTTGAGAACTCGTGGAACCGCGCGGAGCGAGGCGGCGTGAACGACACGCGGGAGACGATCATTCGGCTGGCCAAACTGCGCGCAGAGAAGGCGCGGCTGCTTGGCTACTCGAACTTTGCGGCGTGGAACCTGGAAGACCAGATGGCCAAGACGCCCGATGCGGCGGTGAAGTTCCTCGACGCGCTGGTTCCGGCGTCGACGGCGAATGCATTGGCCGAGGGCAAGGAGATACAGTCGGTAATCGACTCGCAGAAGAGCGGGTTTCAGCTAGAGCCGTGGGACTGGGAGTTCTACTCTGAGCAGGTGCGACGGGCTAAATATGACATTGACGAGGCACAACTGCGGCCCTACTTCGAGCTGAACAACGTCTTGCAGAATGGAGTCTTCTACGCGGCAAATCAGTTATACGGGATCACGTTCAAGGAACGCAAGGACATTCCCGTTTACGCCGACGGCGTGCGTGTCTTTGAGGTCTTCGACGCCAACGGCAAATCGCTCGCGCTGGCCTACTTCGACTACTTCAAACGCGACAACAAAGGCGGCGGCGCGTGGATGAGCAACTTCGTTGACCAATCGAAGCTGCTGGGGACGCTGCCGGTCATCTATAATGTGGCGAACTTTGCGAAGCCTGCGGCGGGCGAACCGGCGCTGATCAGCTTCGACGACGTGACAACGATGTTCCACGAGTTTGGACACGGACTGCACGGCATCTTCTCCGATGTGCGTTACCCGTTGCTGTCCGGAACTAACGTGCCGCGCGACTTTGTCGAGTTCCCATCGCAGTTCAACGAGCACTGGGCCAGCGATCCGGCAGTCTTCGACCACTTCGCCAAGCACTACAAGACAGGCGCGCCGATGCCGCAAGAGCTTGCCGCAAAGCTGCGCAAGGCAGCAAAGTTTAATCAGGGTTACATGCTGACTGAGTTGCTGGCAGCCGCAGAGTTGGACATGCAGTGGCACACGATCTCTGCGACTGATGCGGTCGATTCGTCCGATTCCTTTGAGCAGGCAGCGCTCGCGCACAAGCGGATTGCGTTGGAAACTGTGCCTCCACGCTACCGGTCGAGCTACTTTCAACACATCTGGGGCGGCGGGTATGCAGCGGGCTACTACGCCTATCTGTGGAGCGAGATGCTGGACGACGATGCCTACCAGTGGTTTGAAGATCACGGCGGTCTGACGCGTGCCAATGGCGAGCGATTTCGCTCTATGGTGCTGTCGAGGGGCAATTCGCAGGAGTTGGGCAAGATGTACTCAGCGTGGCTGGGAGCCGAGCCGAATACCGCGCCGATGTTGCGCCAGCGCGGCCTGATTGAGAATGCAGCCGGGAAGTGACCCAATGTGGGATTCCTCGCTGCTCTCAGAACGACAACAAAGGGTGGATCGAAGCTATTGCTTTACTCCTGCCTTCTTTACTTGTCGCTCGAAGAAGCGTTCCATGAATTTTGTGTCGATGCCGCCGGAGCGGAACTCGGTGTCGGCGAATATTTTCTCGTGCAGAGGTATTGAGGTGAAGATTCCTTGCACTACAAATTGCGATAATGCGCGCTGCATTTTCTTGATCGCCTCTTCGCGATCATGGCCGTGGCAGATGAGCTTGGCGATCAGCGAGTCGTAGTAGGGGGGGACGACTCCTTCGGCATACTGTGCTGTGTCGACGCGCACGCCGTTGCCGCCGGGTAGGTTGAACGCGGTAATCTTTCCTGCACTGGGCGTAAACTTTTCTGGGTGTTCGGCGTTGATGCGGCACTCAATAGCGTGGCCGGTGATGACGACCGGCTTGGTGATGATGTCGCTCAGCTTCTCCCCTGCAGCAATACGAATCTGCGCCTTCACCAGGTCGATTCCGGTGACCATCTCGGTGATGGTGTGTTCAACCTGGATGCGCGTGTTCATCTCGATGAAGTGGATCTTGCCGACCTCGTCCATGAGGAACTCGATGGTGCCCGCGCCCCAGTATCCAACGTCGCGCAGGCATCTTTCGATAGTTTTGCCGAGTTCGGCGCGTAGCTTGGGAGTGATGGCGAGGCTGGGTGCTTCTTCGATCAGTTTCTGGTGGCGGCGCTGGATGGAGCACTCGCGCTCGCCCAGGCTGATGACGTTGCCGTGCTCGTCGGCAAGGACTTGGAACTCGATGTGGCGCGGTTGCTCGATGAACTTTTCCATGTAGAGGTCGCCGTTGCCGAAGGCTCCTGCGGCCTCGCTGGAGGCCTGCTGGAAGAGCGCGGGAAGCTCGTCGGCGTTGCGGCAGATTCTCATGCCGCGCCCACCGCCGCCAGCGACTGCCTTCAGAATGACAGGGTAGCCGATTTCTCGCGCGCAGGCCAGAGCGGCGTCTTCGCTTTCCAGGATGCCGTCGGAGCCGGGCAGGATGGGAACCTTCGCTTTTTTCATGGTCTGGCGCGCGGTGGATTTTTCGCCCATCAGACGCGTAACCTCGGGCGGCGGCCCGATGAACTTGATGTTTGACGCACGGCAGACCTCGGCGAAGTTGGCGTTCTCGCTGAGCAGGCCGTAGCCGGGATGAATCGCATCGACATCGGCGATCTCTGCGGCGGAGATGACGGCCGGGACGTTCAGATAACTTTCCGCCGAGCGCGGAGGTCCGATACAGATCGCTTCGTCGGCGAAGCGCACGTGCAGGCTGTTGCGGTCTGCCTCACTGTAGACGGCGACCGTGCGCACACCCATCTCCTTGCACGCGCTGATGACGCGCAGTGCAATCTCGCCGCGATTTGCAATCAAAATCTTTCGAAACATTTTCCGCCTTTGTTTAATTCACGCGTTCTTCGTCTCGCTTGTGCTCACGCAATCTCCTGTTCAGAAGAATGACGAAGAATAAAAGTACAAATAGAAATGCAGGAATCAGCAGGATCGTTCGAGCCGATCTCCAATTCACGCCGATCATCGCACCAAGAAGCAGTAGCAACACGATGAGATTCAGCATTGGTGTTCTGAAGAGGCTCTTCATTTCTTTCCTCGATTTCATCATGTTGCAGATGCTGATTTTATCGTGGGCGGATGGCGAACAGCGGCTGGCCGTATTCGACCGGCTGGCCGGTGCTGGCGATGCGCTGTACGACCTCACCAGCCACATCGCTCTCGATCTCGTTCATCAGCTTCATCGCCTCGACGATGCACAGCACCTGGCCGATCTCGACCAGATCGCCGATCTTGACGAAGGTGGGTGCGCCGGGCGAGGGCGAGTCGTAGAAGGTGCCCACGATGGGCGACTTGACCTCATGCAGCTTCTCGTTCGAGGCAGCTAGCGCGCCAGCGTCTGCGGCCTCCGCATCGCCCGCGACTGCAATTGGTTGAACAGGTGCGAGGCTTGTGGCACCTGCGGTTACTGCAAATACGCCAGCGGCTCCGACGAACTTCAGGCGCACCTTTAGATCTGCGCGCTCCATCTCAAATTCTGCGATGCCATTGGACTTGAGAAATCCGATCAGCTCTCGCAATTCTTCCAACTGATTACTCTCCATCGTCACTCTTCCTGCGCGGTGTAGCTCGCGCCTGTCAACACACAACTATCTTTACAATTCGATCCAAGCTTTGGGGCTGGTGGTCAAAATCTCGCAACCGGAGCGCGTGACCAATACGGTGTCTTCGATGCGCAGACCGTACTTTCCGGGCATATAGATCCCGGGTTCAACTGTAATGATCATACCGGCGGCGAGCTTTTCTGTGCGCTTGGCGGCGAGACGCGGCTCTTCGTGAATCTCAAGGCCGACGCCGTGGCCGGTCGAGTGCGTGAACCAGTCGGCCAGCCCGGCGCGGCGCAATACGGAGCGCGCTGCCTCGTCCACGTCGCACGTTACAACGCCCGCGCGGACGGCGGCGACGCCCGCCTCCTGCGCCTCAAGCACAGCGTCGTATGCTTCGCGTTCGCCAGGGCGAGCGCGGCCAATATAAATCGTCCGTGTCATATCCGAGCAGTAGCCGTCAAGGATGACACCGAAGTCCATGGTGACGAATCCGCGCTTCGGCAGTTTGGCTAACGTCGCCTGACCGTGGGGCAGCGCGCTGCGCTCGCCGCTGGCGACAATGGTCTGGAAGCTCATGCCTTGGGCTCCGGCCAGACGCGCGCGATGCTCCAGTTCCGCTGCGACGGCGACCTCGGTCATTCCAGGCTGGATAAACGTCAGGATGTGATCGAAGAGATTGCAGCCGAGCTGTGCGGCGGCGCGTAGTTTCGCTACCTCGCTGTCGTCCTTGATCTGGCGCAGGTGGGCGATGATCGGCTCGATGGCTACGAACAATGACTTGCGAAGTTTGGTGGGGACAGCCTTCCGCATCGTCTCCAGCGCGTAGACCGTGGTCTGCGTCGGATCGAAGCCGCAGCGTTTGATGCCAGCCGTTGCGATCCACTCGCATGCAGCGACGACCGGCGACTTGGTCGCAATCACAACATCGCTGTCGACAGCCTCGGCTTTTGCCTGCGCGGTGTAGCGTCCGTCGGTAAACAGCACGGCACGCTTTGCTGGAGGCAGTCTCGCATCGCAGCGCAGCACCAGCGCCGCGCTGGATCCAGTGAAGCCGCTCAGCCAGTGCACGTCGGGCAGGTGAGTCACAAGCAACGCGTCGACTCCGGCCAAGGTTGCTGCACGCGCCACGTGCTTCTTTCTTAGCACCGCTTGCTTCTTTATTGTTGTCAGGCTCATTCAATCCATTCTACCGAAGTAGACTGGCGCGCCGCCATATGACAGCGGGCGAGAGAGGGACGTGGCGGCGTTTCGTGTATTTTAGGAATTGCTGTATTCCAAAAGATCTTGTCCTTCTGACTCTGAGCGTAGCGAATGGGGATGAATCCCGTCATATTTCGTGGACGGCCATGGTTTATACCTTTGCCGATAATGCTAGATGTATAGACCGGCGCGAGCCGATATGATTACGTATGAGCGGAATTATTGCTGATCCTCAGCAGGCAGAGCAATGGGCAGCGGCAGCGCGCAAAAAATATCTGACGCGCCGCCGCTTTCTGTTAGGCACGGGAGCGGCCGTGGCGGGGCTTGCGCTCTACTCGGGCGAGATAGCACGCCACGAGATCAGCGTAGTGGCGCACGAGATTGCAATCGCCAATCTTCCTGCGGCGTTTCATGGCTTCCGTATTGCGCAGATCTCCGACATTCACTTCGACGAATACACGGAGTCGTGGTTCCTGCGCCGAGTGGTCGGCCAGATCAATCGGCTGGCGCCGGATATGGTGGCGCTGACCGGCGACTACATCAGCGCAGGGCCTTTGGGTGAGCGATTCGCCGCGCGAGCCATGCCACGCTGCGTCGAGATTCTGCGCGAGCTTGTCTGCCCGCTGCGCTACGCCGTGATGGGCAATCACGACTATGTGCTGGGGCCTGTACAGATTCGCGCGGAGCTGGCCAAGGCGTCGATTCCGCTGCTGCTGAATCAGCACGTCGCCATCGAGCGCACGGGTCAGCGGATGTTGCTGGCTGGCGTCGCCGATCCGGTTATCAGCCAGCCCAACCTGCGGCTCGCTGTCCCGGAGCATCCCGATGGGCCAG
>CAZPZL010000081.1:0-2970 GCA_964590925.1 uncultured Granulicella sp. | reverse complement strand
TGTCGCATGGGCCTGACTATGCCGACACGGTGGCCGCTGATCCACGCGGCGCGCGGGTTGACCTGATGCTGAGTGGCCACTCACATGGCGGACAGATTTGTTTACCGATAGTCGGCGCTCTGACCCAACCACTGGGAGCGAAAAAGTACTTCGAGGGACTCTACCGCGTTGGAGCCATGCAGGTCTATGTGAATCGCGGCATCGGAACCGTGGGATTGCCGTTCCGCCTCAACTGCCCGCCAGAGATTTCGCTGTTTACTCTTCGACCGGCAGATGGTTCAAAGCCTGCTGCATCTTGAATTCATCGATTGCATTGAAGTAATGCTGAAAGCTGAGGCTTCGTGCGGGTTAGCTATCTTGCTCTGCCGACGGGCTTCTTTTCGCGTGGCATGACTGTAACCTCGGGGGCGGGCTTGGCAGAGCTCATGCGCACCATCCATGCGTCAAGCAGACTGCGCTTGAAGCGCCAGCGGTTGCCCAGCTTGAAGGCGGGAATGAAACCCTCCGAGGCGTAGCGGTAGAGCGTGTCGCCGCTGATGCCCAGATAGTCTGCGGCCTGACGAATGTCCATTACCTCGCGCATCATCTGCTGCACTGCACCTGCCATGGGGGAAACTCCTTGAAGATCGAAGATCGGTCAGATAAAAGCCTGTGCGGTTCGGCGGCTCGAAGAAGCCCGGAAACCCCGAAGATATGCGGGAGAAAGCAGCAGCGAACCCGGCATTCACTGTTTTATCCCCAAACAGACGCCTAGGCAACAGGATTCTGCGGCCAACGGCCGGACTCAACCGCCTTGCTACTAACTGATTGATAAACAGAGCAGGCGGCAGCATCCTCGTCGGATACTGCCGCCTGATTTTACTTACAACTCACAACTGGATTTACTTCTTGGGCTGCAATCCGCTGACAACATCGAAGTACTCGTCGCCGACGGTGCGGTTTTTGCTGATGGCTTCGGCCAGAGGGATGCTACTGATTTTGTTGCCCTGTAGGACGACCAACTGGTCGAACTTTCCGGCGTGAACCAGGTCGATGGCGGCGAGGCCGTAGCGCGTGGCCAACATGCGGTCGAAGGCTGTGGGCGTTCCACCGCGCTGGGTGTGACCGAGGTTGACCGAGCGGGTCTCGTAGCCGGTGCGCTTCTCGATCTCTTCCGCGAGCGCCTGCCCGATGCCGCTGAGGCGCGCGTGGCCGAAGGAGTCCAGCTTGTCGCCGACGGTCAGTTGGCCCTCGACGTGGGGAAGCTTCGCGCCCTCTGCGACTACGACGATGGCAAAGTTCTTGCCGCTGGCCCAACGAGCCTTAACCAGACGCACGACCTCGTCGATGTCGATCGGCTTTTCGGGCGCAAGAATCACGTCGGCTCCGCCGGCAACGCCAGCGGTGACGGCGATCCAGCCCGCGTCGCGTCCCATCACCTCGACGACCTGTACACGGCTGTGCGCCTCGGTGGTGGAGTGCAGCCGGTCGACCGCCTCGGTAGCGATGGTGACGGCGGTGTCGAATCCGAAGCACACGTCGGTGCCGTTGAGGTCGTTGTCGATGGTCTTTGGCACGCCGACGACCTTGATGCCGCGCTTTGACAGCTCAAGCGAGATGGACTGGGTGTCGTCGCCGCCGAGGGCGATCAGTGCGTCCAGCTTCTCATCCTGAATGACCTTGAGGGCCTGCTCGAATCCGCCGGGAATTTTCTTGACGTTGGTCCGCGAGGACTTCAGAATCGTTCCGCCGCGATGAAGGATGCCGCTGGTGGTCTCCAATGTGAGCGGCATGGTGACGTCATCCAGAACGCCGCGCCAGCCCTGCATGAATCCGATGAACTCATCACCGTAGCTCAGGATGCCCTTGCGCACCACCGCACGAATTACAGCATTCAGGCCGGGGCAATCCCCGCCTCCGGTCAACATACCAATCCGCATCAGAAAGACCTCTCAATCAAGATTAATCAACCATACAAATCATACTGCAAGCGCGGCGCGTGGCGAGTGAGCGGGATCACACGGCAAATTGTCCATAGGCGGCACTGCCCGACCATGCGCGCTCCGTAATGGCCGTACTCCTAGCTTTCTACTACTCGAATGCTCAGCTTTATGGGAGATAAAGGAAATCACTGCAGTCCCCCTTCACTTATTACAGAAACCTGTATCGAGGAACGAAAACCGCTCAGTACATCGGCACGACGAGCTGGATGGGTAGGTTGCAACGTACTCTTGCCAAAGATAGCCATAGATGGTCGTATTCCGATAGTTACTCAGGGCGTTTCGCAACAACATCAAGTAACCCGAACAGCGTTTGCACGTCTCGAATTTCTATCAAGAATGCCCGCTCAACGTGCTGGCTGGACGGCAGTTCCTAGAGCGTGTTTCATAAACATTTTCGCAGGGGGATCCAGTGGCGGGCGAGGGAGAAGAAGGCTTGGTAGGTGGCGAGGAGGCGTTCATGGCGAACGAGGAGTCTGCGGAACTGACCGAGCCATGCGTTGGTTCGTTCGATGATCCAGCGGCGTTTATATCGCCGCAGTTTTCGACCGTCCTCATATCGCCGCAGCTTGTTTTTGCGGTACGGAACGATGAGGTCAATGACGCGCTTGGCGAGCCGCTCGCGCAGCGGGTCGGAGTCATAGGCGCGGTCGGCGATCACGCGCTTCGGCTTCTCTCGCGGGCAGCCTTTGGGGCGTGGGACTTTGCTGCAGCGAGCGTGGCTTCCGCAAGCGTAGCTTCTCCCGGGTAGTGGGTCAGTTTGAATTTAGCAGCCCAATCATCTCTGCAATCGACCAGACGTGATCGGTCAAGTTCGCTTCCATCGCAGGTGTGACCCGCAGTGTTTGGTGAACACGGCAAAAGTTGTAGTACATGAAGTACATTGCTACCGATGCCCAGTGATTTTCAATCTTTTTTGAGAAACCGTTGGTCAGTCGCGTAAACCGGCGCATCGACATTCGCATGGTGAGGTTCTGACGTTCCACATACG
>CAZPZL010000080.1:0-9147 GCA_964590925.1 uncultured Granulicella sp. | reverse complement strand
GCTGATGCGAATCAGCTTGCGCCCGCCGCCCTCCACCTCGATGCGAATGCGCGTCGCGCCAGCATCCAGCGAGTTCTCCAGCAGCTCTTTGACCACCGACGCGGGCCGCTCGACTACCTCTCCCGCCGCAATCTGATTGGCTACCTGGTCGGAGAGTACTCGTATGCGTCCCATCCCTCGATTGTACTGTCGTCAGACCCGCGCATTAACAATATCGGCGAGGACAATGTCCTCGCCGATGTGTTTGGTTCGTGGTGAGTCGGGTTATTCGACCGGCTTGGCGATCTTGCCGCTGGTCTTGGTGGCGCGGTCGCCGATCTTGTGCAGCCTCAGGAAGTTGGTTGCGCCGGACTTGGTGCGGGTTCCCGCAACGATGCCGACGATCTGCCCCGGTTGGACGTGGGCCTGCACCTCGAGAATGTCCTCGGCGATGCTGACCAAGCGATCCGTGGCGTGCGCATGTTCGCAGAGGATCGGGTAGGTTCCCCAGAGCAACATCGAGCGATTGATGATTTTCTGGTAGGGCGAGAGCGCGAAGATACGTGGCGAGGGGCGGTATTTAGAGATCACGCGCGCGGTCGAGCCGCTCTCGGTGAAGATGGCGATGGCGGCCAGTTCCAAGTCATCAGCCGCGTGAGCCGTACACTCGCAAATGGTCTCGGCAACCGATAGGCGACGAGTTTGTCTCGCGTTGCTCCGCAAAGGCGGATCGAGCCGCATCTGGTGCTCGGTCTCGCTGACGATGCGTGCCATCATCTTGATCGCCTCGACCGGATACTTGCCAGCGGCTGTCTCGCCGGAGAGCATTACGGCGTCAGTGCCGTCGTAGATAGCGTTGGCAACGTCCGACGCTTCGGCCCGCGTGGGACGCGGGTTCTCGATCATCGACTCCAGCATCTGCGTTGCCGTGATGACCGGCTTGCGATACTCCGAGGCGCGACGAATAATGTGCTTCTGAATCGCGGGAACCTTCTCTGGCGGCACCTCGACGCCGAGGTCTCCGCGCGCCACCATAATGCCATCGGCAACTTCAAGGATGGAATCCAGATGCTCAACCGCCTGCGGCTTCTCCAGCTTGGCTACAATCCACGCATCGGACTTGACCGCGTCCAATCGGCGGCGCACATGGCGGACGTCGTCGGCGGTGCGCACAAACGATACGGCAAAGGCGTCAACACCTTCGCCCACAGCGAAGATCAGATCCTCTTCATCCTTGTCGGTCAAAGATGGCACCTTGACCGGGATTCCCGGCAGGTTGATGCCCTTCTTTTCGCCCAGCAGTCCGCCATTGATGATCTCGCAGATTGTGTCCACGCCAGCGATGCGCTCGACGCGCAACTCTATCAGCCCGTCGGAGAGCAGAATACGCGAGCCGCGCTCCAGATTTTCCGCCAGCGTCTTGAAGGTCGTGCCCACAATCGCGGCCGTACCCTCAATCTCGCGCGGCGTAATGGTTAACTTCTGTCCTGCAACCAACTGCACCGGGGTGTGATCGATCAGGCTTCCGGTGCGAATCTTTGGACCTTGCAGGTCGGCCAGAATGCAGATCGGCTTGCGCTCCTCGACCGAGACCGCGCGCACCATGCGAATCAGTTCGGCCTTCTGTTCGTGCGAGCCGTGGGAGAAGTTCAGGCGAGCGACGTCCAGACCGGCTCGTACCAGATCACGAAAGATCTCCGGCGTGCTACACGACGGACCCAGAGTTGCGACGATCTTGGCTCGCCGGTTGTGATCCTGCCCTGCAAAGCTGTTTGCCCTGCTGGGGATGGCGCGCGCGATATTGTTGATGCGATTCGGAGTGTCTATTTGCAATTTAAATCTTCCTCTGCCGGCCTGTTCGATCCGTGGCGAACGACGTTTTCGTTATAGCTACGGTCTGACCATTTTTGGTTTTTTACGTTCAATATCATTCTACCTGTCTCAGCAGAGTACGCCCAGCGCACAGAGCAAATCCAAGTGTTGTACGGTTGCAATCGTGTTAAAAATTCCCGTCCCAAAGTGGGAAGCAGTCCTGCCCTTTACGGGACGATGTGATACTTCAGCGGCGACCCAGCCAACGTTTGCCGCCAAAGTGGGCTTCAATCTGCGCATTGAAGTGGACATTGAACTCCGCGCCGCACAACACGCTCAACGAGATGATGTACAGCCAGAAGAGTAGCGCAATGCCCGCGCCCAACGGCCCGTAGACCTCCGTGTAGTTGGTGAATCGCGTCACATACCAGCCGAAGAGGATGGTCGAGGGAAACCACAGCACGGTCGCCAGAGCAGCTCCGGGAAAGATTCTCCACCACCAGCCGCGGGCGACATGCGGGGCATTCGGAACAGCCGCTATATTATTCTGCGCGGGTCCGACTCCTGTCTGCGAAAAACTACGCTCCTCATCTGAAATTCTCACCGGCTCATCCGGTACGCCCAGATGATAGATCAGTGCAATCAGGGCGACGCTTGCGCCCAGCGCCACGGTCCAGCGAATCAGCAAGCTGATCGCATAGATCGGCAAGCGCAACTGCGGGTCAACGTTGCGGAAGAGCCATTGCGTCGCCGCGTGTCCGAAGACCACCAGCAGGCAGGCAATGACGAGTTGCGCAACCGACAGCGGCACCAGCGCGAAGGAGCGAATCCGTCGCTGCCAGAAGCTCCAGCAGTTGTGCGGAAGATGGCGCGCCCTCCGCAACCCCTCCATCAGGGTCGAGATCACATTTGACGCGCCAGCAAAACTCACCACGCCCGCGCCCACCAGAGCACGCAACGAGTGAGCGTGCCTGGGCGCGTTCTCGAAGGTTGCATCGAGCAGTGTGCTGACGCTGACCGGAAGCACGCGATCAAAGAAAGCCGCTAGTTGGAAGCGAATCGGGGCCGAATCCGGCAGCAGACCGATCACCGCCGCAGCCACTATCAGCGCCGGAAACAGAGCAATGATTGCAGAGTAGGCGATCGACTGAGCCACGTTTAGGCAGTCGTGCGCCAGAACACTCACCAACGTCCGATGCAGCGCTCGCGACAACACTGCATACCAGCGCAGGAGCCGCTTCATGCGCACCCGTCGAGAGCGCCAGCGCGTAGTTCGCAGTTGCGCAACCAGAGCGGCCGAACGCGGGGCTACAAGCGTTGGCGGCGTAGGACGGGATGGCAGCGGCTCGCTCAGATCTTCCACTTCTCCAAGAACTCCGTAACCGCGCCGGGGTCCATCTGGCGCATGTCTTCAAACTCGCCACTCGCCTGCGCGTGAACGATCTTGCCGTCTGCGTCTAGAACCGCCAGCGCGGGGACCCCCTTGCTGATCGGCACGCCGTACTTCTCCGCCACGCCCAGATTGGTGTCCATGTGCCCGATCCAGACATGCACCAGCACAAAGTGGTCGGCCAGCAGATGGTCGTTGGGCGACTGGTGAAAGTAGATGTCCAGCACCTGGCAGTCGCCGCACCAGTCACCGCCGAAGTCCAGGAGGACTCGCTTGTGATCGCGCTTGGCCTCGACCAGCGCGGCGGCAATCTCTACTGTCGGGTGCGCCGTCTCCGAGTAGATATGCTTCGTCGTTAATGCCGGCGCACTCGGCGCAGGCGCAGATTGTATAGCGACCGGTTGCGGCGTGTGTCGGCTAGTCCACAGGAACATCGTTCCCATCCCCAACAGGCAGACCAACGCCAGCCCGATTATCGGCCCCAGCGTAAGCGGCTGCGTTTTGCGCGGCGGTGCGGGTGCTTTTCTCTTTGAGTTGCGGAACAACATGCTCGATTCCTCCACGGGCGCGGGCGGCTTAAAGTTGCTGCGGGGTACCTGCTTCCATCATGCACGAGCGACGTACCACCATGCAAAGCCATTGCTTTGGCAAGAGATGCCCAGTCTGGTGTATCCTGATGGAAAGCGATGATTTTCTCAAAAGACTATGTTGGGTATCTGGCGCGCCAGACGGTGAAGCATCTGGTAGCGGCCAAGGTGATCGGGACGAAGAAGCCGGACGTCTTGAACGAGCGTGTGACTGCGGCAATGGTAGAAGAACTGTCGCTGGAAGACCGCATCAACGAAGAGGTTCGCGTCATTCTCGAAGCCTTTCAGGCTGACATGCTGAAGACCGGCGCAAACTATCAGGAGATGTTCAAGAAGGTCAAAAACGAGCTGGCACGCAAGTACAAGGCGGTGCTATGAGAATCTCCAGCGACAAGCTGAATAAACTAGCACACACCATCGCAGACACGTTGGCCGAGATCGATGAATGCGACTTCCTGGACGATCGCAACACGATCCGCCAGGAGGCCCGAAAGGCTCTGGAGAAACTGCTGGCCGAGGAAACCAAGCTGGACGCCAACGCGCGGCAGAAGATAGCCAGCCAGCGCAAGATCATCGTCGAAGGATCACAGGAGTGGGATATTCTCTATCGCAAGTACTACAACGACGAGGTCAAGAAGCTCGGGCTGTAGCGTCTTATCAGGCGCGGGTGCGCACGGACTGGTTTTGCTGGCCGTTGGCTGGTATAGTTGAATCTGCGCTGAAGTCAATCGTACTTGTAGTCGAGAAGGCGTTGAACAGGCGTTGTAACAAAATGGCGTTATGGTGTAACTGGTTAACACGCTGCCCTCTCAAGGCAGAGAGTCCGGGTTCGAGCCCCGGTAACGCTACCATTCCTCTTTCCGATAAAGTCTAATAAGACCGCAAAACCCGCTAAATACGCGGGTTTTATTGTTTTTATCGTCCGATAGCGAACGATGGGGCAGGTTGACATACGGGGGCAACAGGGGGCAACATTGGGGGCAAGTGAGCTGCACCCCAAAGGAGTTGCCCCCAAATGCCCCTATCCGATACCTCGATCCGAAACACAAGGCCCGCAACAAAAACCGTCAAATACTTTGACGAGCATGGGTTATATCTGGAAGTCTCCCCAGCGGGCGGCAAGTGGTTTCGATTGAAGTACAGGTTTGACGGGAAAGAAAAACGGCTATCGCTTGGCGTCTACCCAGAGGTCGGGCTGAAAGATGCGCGGGAGCGCCGGGACGCGGCCCGCAAACTCCTAGCCAACGGAGTTGACCCCAGCGAAAACCGGAAGGCGCAAAAGTCGGCCCGCGCCGACAGCGTAGCCAACAGTTTCGAGGTGGTGGCGCGGGAGTGGTTTGCCGAGTATTCCTCAACATGGGTGGAACGCCACCGGACGCGCATCCTAAGCCGTTTTGAGAATGATGTATTCCCTTGGATTGGGGAAAAACCGATTGCCGACATAACCGCGCCGGATGTGTTGACGGTCATGCGCCGGATTGAAAGCAGGGGCGCGCTGGATACCGCTCACCGCATCCTGAATCATTGCGGGCAAGTCTTCCGCTACGCTGTCGCCACCGGACGCGCCATGCGTGACCCTTCCGGCGATCTTCGCGGCGCGCTCCCCCCGGCGTCCGGTAAACACTTCGCAGCGACAACAGACCCGAAGCGGGTTGCGGAAATCCTGCGAGCAATAGACGGGTACGAAGGCACACTCACGGTGCGCTCTGCCCTGCGTCTCGCGCCGCTGCTGTTCGTTCGCCCCGGCGAATTGCGCAAGGCGGAATGGGCAGACATTGACCTTGACGGGGCGGAGTGGCGTTTCTTAGTGACAAAAACCCAAACGGACCATATCGTCCCATTCTCTAAACAAGCTCTGGAAATCCTGCGCGAACTCCACCCGCTTACAGGCCGTGGACGGTTTGTCTTTCCCAGTGCGCGGAGCGGCGATAGGCCGATGAGCGATAACGCGGTTCTTGCCGCCTTGCGCCGCATGGGTATCCCCAAGGATGAAATGAGCGGACACGGCTTTCGAGCGGTGGCGCGCACCATTCTTGACGAAGTGCTTGGAGTCAGGCCCGATTTTATCGAGCATCAACTGGCCCATGCCGTGCGCGATCCGAACGGACGCGCCTACAACCGCACGGCGCACCTGCCCGAACGTCACAAGATGATGCAGTTGTGGTCCGACTATCTGGATAAGCTGAAGGCCATGCCAGAAGTCATTCCGATACGCCAAAGCGCCTAAGCGACGCAATCGCGGTAGACTGGGCAGGCTATGGCTTGGCGATTTCGTCACAGTCTCAAACTCGGCCCGCTCCGGTTGAACTTTTCAAAGTCCGGCATTGGCTACTCCGCCGGTGTGCGCGGCTTCCGCGTGGGCAAGGATGCCAAGGGAACACCGTACACGGCGACATCCATTCGCGGCATAGCAAGTCGGCGTTCCGCGACCGGCAAAGAAACCGCTTCACTCATCCCGTAAGTTTTCGGTCATTTAGCCATGAGATGAGATTCTCTCTGCTCTCAAACTTATCCAAGCTGACGAGGATATTTGCAAGTGCCTGCCATGCGTAGTCAAGAAATTTGTCTACCAAAGTCTCGTCTTCTATAGCACGGGCATGATGAACGAATTTAGATCGCAGAGCGTACGTCTTCCGTGTAGCTGCAACAATCTCCTTTCGCTCTTCCAGTGTGTTTCCCACAAGAAAAGCGAGGCGATCAGCGAGATTGCTTTGTATCGGCTCGCTGTCGTTACGGAGTAATAGGGACTCAAGCGAAACGAGGACAAAAACCAGTTTTTCGGCGGGGTCCAGGGTGAGATTGTTTTTGGCGTAGATGAGTAGTGTTTCAAGCAGCGATTTTCTCAGTTCCGTGCTTGTGGGGTCTGACGCTAGCGCGTCGAGATGTTCTAACAGTCCGGGAAGAAGATGTTTGTTGCGGTCTACGTTCCATGCCGCTGTAACAGATCGAAGCGCACGACTCGCCATTACTTTGATCTCACCATTTGCAACTATCAACTCATGGGCCGAATCTTCCCGCTCCATTCCCGATGGGACAACGTAACTCCTAATCTTGCAACTCCAATTGGCTTCTGAGAGAAATCGGAGCAGCGATGATGCCTCGATTGCGCGCTCAAAGGCGACCTGCGAGGCCTTCTTTGGCTCCGCACGAACAATGGAGCAGGCAGCAAGGGTGGCTTGCAACCTAGAACGCTCCCTGACCTTTGCGGCCTTGACTTCTGGGTTGTTGGACACGTCAATTCTTCCGTACCACTTCTCCATCATCTCTTTGGTGATCGGCTTGAACGTTACGCTACCAAGTTTGAATGGTGCTTTGGCATACGTCTGGTGCATCGGAATCCAAATTTCGACCTCTTTCACTTCGGCTTCGCAGCGCCTAGCAAGACGGTCGGCAAGAGTCTCAGCGCACCTTTGTTCGAGGGATTCCTTTAGCCACTCGAACACTTCGTTCATTACGAACTCAACGCTCACGAGGTCAGTAAGAGGCTTCCTCACTGCGAGGTCCGCTGATAGTTGCTTTATCTTTTGGAACGATTCACCTTCCCAGCCAACTCGCTTCCCATTCACATTCCAGAAGCGTCCGATCTCCTCACCATCACCCGTCAATACGCGCTCAAAAAAATTAGGAATGCCGATCAGGTGCTCGCGCGTTGCGGTGAACACGGGATAGATGGGGTTCTCAACAGGGTGTTGCGGTCTGGGAGCGGGTGCATCCGTGACGCGCGCGCCTTTTAGCAACTCATCGGATTGCAACGACAAAGCCTCTGCGTGTCTAGGATCAAACTCGAACATACCCTATGCTAGCAGCCGTGCGCGGCGCAATCGCGGTAGACTGGGCTGGCTATAGCTTGGCGATTCCGTCGCAGTCTCAAACTCGGCCCGCTCCGGTTGAACTTCTCCAAGTCCGGCGTAGGAACGTCCATCGGAGTGCGCGGCTTCCGCGTGGGCACGGATGCCAAGGGACGGTCCTACACGGCGGCCTCCATCCCCGGAACGGGCATCTACAACCGCCAGTATTCCAGCGCCAGCAAGCCGTCCGCGCAGAGTCCCGCCGCGCAGAGTCCAGAGAGTGCCGCCAGTGCGTCTACGCAATCGGGAATGGGCAACGGCCTCAAGATATTTCTGGCGTTCGTTGCGGGCGGCGTGGTGTTTTCCATCATTGGAGCCATAATGTCCAGTTCTCCCACGGTCACGCCAGCGCCCGCACCAGTGGTGGTGAGCGCTCCCGTTGTGCCTCCGCCGACTAAGCCTGCGAAGCGGCGCGCGCATGGTTCAGGGCGAGCAGGCGTTCGAGAATCTCCGCATCGGTCAGCGACGCGGGCCAGCCATACGCAGCAAACACCGCCTCATCCACCCGACGATGCGCCTCCGCCAGCCAACTAGTGTGTTCTGTACCCCACCCAGTATTTCTCGATTGCCCACAGTGGTTGGTCGTTACCAAGTTTCCCCCGAATCCTGCGTATCAGCGCCTCATATTGTTTGCTTGATAACGTTGACCAGGGCGTTTCCGTCCAAGATTCTTCTCTGTCCGGGTCTGTCTCGCAACTCTCCATTTTTTCTAAAAGCACTGAATCAATGGGGGGATGAAGTGCTCCAATCCTCGCGTTGTTGCAATTTGCGACTGTAACTAGCCCAGCTTTGAGATAGACGTTTATGAGCTTCGCTGCTACACCATGAGAAAAAGTCAACCCCATTCTCTTTGCTTCCCTTTTCACCTTTACTCGCCACTCTCTGTGCTTCGCGTCCATATACTCAATCTCTGGCAATTTGTCTGGTCCACCCAACAAAATCGGCAGCTCTGCCGCTCTGATAATTGCGTTACCTTGCTGCACAGTGAACTCCGGGATGCGTGCAGCCATAGCCGCACGGCTGGCTGCCCAGGCAGCAAATCGGTGTACGTGCTCGATGATATTGTACTCATCATTCCCACTGGATTTAGGCATTTTTATTCTCCGTTTCGTGAGGAACTTTAGTCGGGCGTGATGCTGTGGACGCTTCAGAATATCCGTTCACTGCGAAGCGGCGCGCTGGTGGTTCAGGGCGAGTAGGCGTTCGAGAATCTCCGCATCACTCTGCGACGCGGGCCAGCCATACGCCGCAAACACCGCTTCATCCAACCGACGATGCGCCTCCGCCAGCCAACTAGGCCGCTGATTGTAAAGGTTGGTCAGGGTGCGCTTGCTTGAGAGTCGCCAGATGATCTATTTTGCATGACTACCAAAGTCGTATCCGCCGAGTGATGCAGGCGTGTTAGCTTTGGCCATCGCTGCTACATCTGGAATGATCGTGAAAAGGATGAACTCTCCAACTGGCAAGGCGTCTTTGCTTGTTACTAAATAGATTTTTTCGCCTTTTTTATCAACTGAAACGGGAATGAGCG
>CAZPZL010000079.1:0-9216 GCA_964590925.1 uncultured Granulicella sp. | reverse complement strand
TTGCCGCTGAATCCATATTCTGGCTCTACGCTGATGGTACCTGTAATAGTTTCGTTCTGGTCCATCGCTAGCGATAGACCGTAGAGAGTAAAAGTGGGCACATAGACGCCCAAAGTAAGAGTCGTGGTTGCAGACAGAGTGCCTGAAACCCCGGTGATCGTGATGGGGTACTGCCCGACCGGGGTGGAACTGCTCGCAGTAAACGTGATGAGGCTCGAGTAAGTCGTTGGATTGGTCGCGAACGTTGCCGTCACACCGCTGGGCAACCCCGATGCCGCCAGCGCGACGTTGCCCGTGAATCCGTATAGATCCGTTACATAGACAGTGCTTGTGCCGGAGCTCCCCTGACCAATGCTTGGATTGGTTGAGTTATAAAGGGTGAAGGTGGGCACATAGACGCCCAGCGTCAGGGTGGTGCTTGCGGTCTGCGTCCCGGAGGTCCCGGTGATCGTGATGGGGTACTGCCCGACCGGGGTGGAACTGCTCGCCGTAAATATTAGAGAGCTGCCATAGGACGTGGGATTGGGCGTGAATGTTGCCGTCACGCCGCTGGGCAGCCCCGTCGCTGTCAGCGTCACGCTGCCCGTGAATCCGTATAGATCATTTACATAGACGTATGTACCACCGGAGCTCCCCTGACCGATGTTTGCACCGGAGGAAACCGCAAGACTGAAGGTCGGCGCGTAGACATTCAGGGTAATGGTGGTGCTTGCGGTTATGGCTCCAGAGGTACCGGTGATGGTTATGGTGTACTGCCCGACCGGAGCAGAGCTGCTCGCCGTGAACGTTAGAGAGCTGGAATAGGTGGTGGGATTGGTCGCGAACGTTGCCGTCACGCCGCTGGGCAGCCCCGTCGCTGTCAGCGTCACGCTGCCCGCGAATCCGTATTGATCATTCACATAGACGTAGGTTGTGCCGGAACTTCCCTGACCAATGTTTGCCGCAGTTGAGTAATCCGTGAGCGTGAAGGTGGGTGCGTAGACGTATAGGGTGAAGGTTGCGCTCGCGGTTACGGTTCCAGAGGTCCCGGTGATCGTCACCGTGTATTGTCCCGCTGCTGTAGAACTGCTCGCCGTCAGCGTTATCATGCTGGAAGAGGTTGTGGGATTGGTCGCGAACGTCGCCGTCACGCCGATGGGCAGCCCCGACATAGTCAGCGTGACGCTGCCCGTGAATCCGTATAGATCGTTCACATAGACGTTGGTTGTGTTGGTGCTGCCCTGGTTGACACTCACGCTCGAATAATCCGCCAGCGTGAAACTCGGAATAAAGACTGTCAGCGAAATCGTCGCAGTCTGGGTTATGGCGCCGGAGGTTCCAGTGATGGTGATCGTCGTGGTCCCGGCGATAGCGGTGCTGTCCGCAGTCAGCGTCAGCACGCTGGTCGACGTGGTGGGATTGGTCCCCCACGACGCCGTCACGCCCGTCGGCAGGCCAGACACCGCCAGCGTGACGCTGCCCGTGAATCCATATAACGAATTCACAGTAACCGTAGACGTAGCGGGTGTCCCCTGATAGAGCGAGATGTAGGAAGAGGACGACAGCGTGAAGGTCGGCGAGTGGACGGTCAGAGCAATGTTGGTGGTCTGGGTCAGCGAGCCGGAGGTCACGGTGTAGGTCCCGGCGGTGGCCGAGCTGCTCGCCGTCAGCGTCAGTACGCTGCTTCCCGCCGTGGGATTGGTCCCCCACGACGCGGTAACGCCGGTGGGCAAGGTCGATGTCACCGCCAGCGTGACGTTGCCCGTAAATCCTCCTGCGTCAGTCACTGTGAGGGTGGATGTGCCGCTGGCCCCTTGGTTGATGGACAGCGCGCCCGACGATGCCGCGATCCAGAAGCCGGGAACCTGCGGCCCGGCCAGCGCGTCGATCAGGCTCTGACCGGTTGGGCTTCCCCATCCCGTCGTCAGGTCGTAGCCCGTCGTCGCGCTGAACCACACCGGCTGATTGGCTGTATCGTTGTTGCCGCTGGTGATGTCGTGCAGATCGCTGCCGTAGCTGGAGCCTTCGGCCAGAGTGTAGAGCGCGGGATTGATGAATCCGATGCCACCCGCCGGAGCCGTGCCCGCCTCCATAGCCTGTTGATTGACTAGCGCCATGAAGCCCGCCCAGCGCGGTGCGGCAAAGCTGGTGCCCGCCCAGCCTCCATTGCACGCGCCCGCCACGCAGCTATAGTTGTCGTAGTCTCCCTCCATGGCGACGTCCGGCACGTTGCGCAGCGTGGTCGAGCCTCCGTTGGCCACCGTGGCCACTCCGGCCTGCCAGCTCGGAATCGGGATTGCATCGGGGCTGATGCCGCCGCCGCTGCCCGTACCCTGCGAGGTGGTGTCCCATACCGTCTCGGAGACCCACGCGCCCGCCGCTCCATTGGTCGTCAGATGGGTTCCGCCCACGGCTGTGACGTATTCGTCATCGGCCGGATAGAAGAACGGACTAATCGCCGCATCGTAAGCTCCGTGATCTCCAGAGGCGACAAAAACGCTCTGCCCTTGCGCCGCAAGCTCCTCGAAGAAGACATCGTCGGTTGTGGGATCGGCAGGTCTCCAGCCCCAGGAAATGCCAATCTGCTTGGCCAGATTCTCTGTCGCCATAGAGTTCAGGATCGTTGCATCGTTGGTGACACCGATGTACACGCGAACCTGACTCAAGCCAGGAGCCATGCCAATCGCCTGCACAATATCCAGCACATCCTCGCTGCTGCTTGAGTCCGCCGCGCCGGTAGCTCCGTCCAGCAGCACGTTGACGATGGGCACGCTGTAAGTCTGTCCCGCGTTGCTGAAGGTCAGATCCACATCGCTCTGGTTGTATCCCCCAAACTCGAAGAGCCCAACCACCTGCCCGGTACCAGTCAGCGTTGTGCCGCCGTAGTAGGCCGCGCGCATGTCGCTGCCAAGGTACGACGTCCCGCCCGGCCCGGAGCCAGTAACGGCGCTGATGGGCTGGCTATCCTGCGGCTGCACGACCATCGGCTGCGGCAGAGAGAAGTTGTCTAGTCCGACAATGTGAGCCACCGGCACACCCAGATTGAGCGAGGGCTCGCGATCCGGGGAATAAAAGATGCGGTCCTCGGTAGGATGGCGATAGTTGTTCATCTGCACATGGAAGGCCGTGTTGATCTGCGCCACAGTTCCGCTCAAGGGCACGATCAGGCGATTCGCCGGTTGGTCGGTGACCGTGAAACCGTTAGCCTTGGCGAAGTTAACGACGGTCTGGTAATCCTCCGCTGTGGGCCCAAACTGCGCGGTGAATTCGTCGACGCTGAGAAAGCGGTGGTAATTGGGACTGGAGGGATCGTAGATCTGACTCAGAAGGCTGTTCAGTGCCGCCGAATTGCGCAGCGGTAGAACAATGGAGAGATTCATCGTCTGCGTAAGCGGCAGCGAACCCTGTAATGTCGCCTGCCCGCTGGAAACTACGGGACGAACATGTCGGTGCAAGACTTGAGGCGATTGCTGCGACTGCACGGGGAGGGAGAGCAATAATAGAGCAAGTAAAACAAATAATCCCAACTTCTGAAAGATATTCCACTTCACTAACACACCTCGTGGCCCATACACTTGACCGTCATTTTACATCAGGGCAAAGCATTTGAAATTCATTGAACCACCGAGCCTCTTGCAAAATTGCCCAAGTCGGTTGATTTAGCGGTTCGCGGCGGGGATCGCTGGAATCAGGTCGGCAGGAATGCCCTCTTCCCACGGTTCACGTCTCTCGCTCACCTCTTTGGGCGGGAGGTGGAACTTGAAGCGCCGAACACACTACGCAATCTGTCGGAGCTTGCCGCGACAAAGACGATTCTGGAGAGCTTCAAGAAGGCCATCAACGCGTTGACCGTCCGCGAAAAGGGCGACGCGGAGATCCGCGACTACATCAAACTGCGGGAGACACGACCCTTTGTAGTGAAGCTGGTGAGTGGAGAAATTTGGCTGGTAGAGACCAAGGGGCGCGAAGACTTGAACGATCCCGGCAAATGGGACCGCCTTCAGCAATGGTGTGTAGATGCCAGCAGGCTGGACTCCGGGCAGCAGTACCGCGCGCTCTTTGTGCGAGAAGAGGACTGGGAACGATACAAGCCAAAGAGCTTCCACGATGCGATGGCAGTGTATGAAAAGGGAAAGTATTAGAGCCATTGGAAATTGAAGCTAGAGGTAGCGTGTGGCCCATCGATCGGCGAGCAAGGCTCTACTCGGCTCCTCCAACGCACTGTAAGCAGCCTAGCGGGGTCTGGTGGGGGTAGATTTGGGGGTATTCTTGGTGGAACATTCTGTAATCAATTGATTACAGAATGTTTACTGCTTGACGTGAGTCCCTCACCGTCCGTGGGAGGGGTCGGGCGAGAGAGCGCTGGAGAGATCTACGTCGAAGCGCGCTGGCGCGGGGGTGTTGCAGTCGCCGTTTGCGGCGTAAGTTCGCCCGCAAGCTCGAGTGAGTGCGGGGCGGCGCGGCGATTGTGCAAACTGCCATGCAGTAGAGTCTAGCGTTCCGCTGGCATTGGGCGCGGGCGGATCCGCGCTTACGACGCAGCCGGGTGCGGGCGGACAGGCATCCTCAGCAACCCAGAAGGCGATGGGGTGAAGATGCTTGGCGGCGACCTGCTCGCGAATATCCTGGATGGTGGTGATGAAGACATTCTTGCCATTGGGTCCGGGTCCATCGTCGGATTGGTGGCCACTGGCGTAGACGCCTGGAAGATACGCCGAGCGTGCGATAGTCTCGGTCCACGCGAAGAGATATGCGGCCTGTTCGGGAAGGAGGCGACCACCTTCTTCCTGATCGAGAAAGAGAATGGCTCCGGCGGGGAAGCCCTCCCGATGGGCGGCCGCGATGGCGGCCGACGCGTCGGCACGACCGAAGGTGGCGGCGGACTTGCCACGATGGGCGGAGCGGATCAACTCGGCATCAAGGCGTCCGTTGGCGATGATGAGGAAGCCAAAATCCGCGTGGAGTAGAGCTTCGCGTTTGCCAACCCATGTGTTGCGGGTCGCGCCGGGAGGATTGTTTAGCCAGTAACCAGTGAAAGCGAAGTGCTTGCGTAGCTCGGGGAGTACGGGGTCGCCGGGATAGCTATTGCGGTCAAAACCGAGGTAGACGCGGGGTGTAGCGGACGGCTGTGGTGTAGATGGCGGCTGGACGAGCTGCTGGGCCAGTGCGTTGGTTGCGACGAGAACGGCGAGGAGGAGAAAGCGCACTGGGAGGCTCCGAAGTTGCGAGTGGGCCGGGCGACTTCCGGCTGTGCATTAAAGGTACGCCAAGATGCTGGGCAAGCGAGGGGAAATTGTGCTACCTTAGCTCTCCGAGCGATTCAGTTTTTCGGAACTGTTTTGAAAAGTTCTGGACAGTTTATGAAAAGGCTGCAAAGATGTGGTGTCAGCGAGGTGACTTAGCAATCCATGAGCACAAATCTGGAATGGCAGATGATCGACCCGCGATTTCCCATTGGACCTTATGCCAGCCCTGGCAACGTGGCAGCCGCTGAAAGACGCGACGCGATTGACACGTTGGAGGGACTGCCTTGCCATCTACGCGATGCCGTCGAGGGGCTGGATGACAGCCAACTCGACACGCCCTATCGGGAGGGCGGATGGACGGTGCGGCAGGTGACGCACCACATCGCAGACAGCCACATGAATGCTTTTGTGCGATTGAGACGCGCACTGACCGAGGATTGGCCGGCGATCTCGCCCTACGACGAAAAGGGCTGGGCGCTGCTGATCGATTCGGCAACGGCTCCGGTCGAGTTCTCGCTACAGATCGTCGACGGGCTGCACTCGCGCTGGGTACGAGTGCTGGAATCGCTGACCGCCGACCAGTGGCAGCGCGGCTTTCAGCACGCCAAGATGGGGCCGTTGACCATTGAAGCCTCCACACTGCTCTATGCATGGCACTCCCGCCACCACGTCGCCCACATCACCCATCTGCGCAAGGCAAAGGGCTGGAAAGAAGGCCCGAAGAGCTGCTGAAGAGGCGCTCTCGCTGATTAGAGCGCAAGCCGAGGGTGAGGTATGCTCATGCTTATGGCAAGAGTAAGAGCGTGGCTTTTATCAGTGTGGATTTTGGCGATGGCTCTGTGCGGGGTAGGTGCTCAGCAGCCGGTTGCCTCCGGCACGGCGCAGAGTGGCGTTGCGACGCATATCTCGGAGATCGGCATCGATCGATCGGGCCTGAGCATGCAGAGCGAGGCGGTGCGGCAGAAGACGCTCAGCGATATTCATGCGCTTCATGCGACGTGGTTTCGCGATGGACCCAGCTCGGGGACGCCTGCCGGCGTGGCCAACTTCGTCGAGGAGCTGCGTCTGGCCAAGGAGCAGGATCTCAAGGTTCTGATCACCATCATGCAGATGGACGAAGACTACGACGGTCCGCTGGTGATGACCGATCATGGGTGGAGGGCGAAGCCTCTGAGTCAGATCAATCTGACGAAGTTTTCCCATCGGTTCAGCGCTCTTCTGGACGCACTGAAGGCCGCCAATATCCCTGTAGATGCGGTCGAGTTCGGCAGCGAGGACGACTGCTACTACTACGACGCCGATGTGCCGAGCGGCCACACGGCCAGTGCCAGCGAGTTGCATATCTGGCTGCGCGGCTACGGTGAGTTCTTGAAGACCGGCGCCCAGATTCTGCACGACCCGCGCTACTATCCGCAGGCCAATATCGTGACCTTCGGCATGGCGCACAGCGGAGACTGGCCGGGCGCCATGCCGCAGAGTCTGGCCAAGCCAGCCAAGGAAGTGGCAATGCTGGCCGACGTCGATAGCTTCAACTATCTCGACAATGCCAGCTACCACGTCAATTTTATTGGAACGCATATCTACGCTTCGCCGAGTGCTCCGGCAGAGACTGCGACAGCTCTGCTGCACGAGGATACATGGGCGCTCGGTCGTGCCAAGCCGTTGTGGGTTACGGAGTTTGGATTTCTCGATCCGACCAAGTTCCCCAACAAAACTGCGAGCGATGAGAGTCAGGCAGTGGCGCAGGTTTTGGCTGCCTTCGACAACCTCGGCCAGCGCGTACCACTGGGGCCGCTCTGCTTCTACTCGTACAATTCGGGGGCTGTAGATTCGAGCAACCACGAGCACGGACTGGTCGATCTGAAGGGCAACTTTGTGCCTGTGGCGGGCGTGCTTTCGGCTCGCGCGAAGAAGAGATGAGGGCGGATTTGTTTGTAAGTGAGCGAAGTTTGCTAGACTTCGTTGCAGATGAAAGCTATGGGTAAAGCAGCCGCTGAACCAACTCAAACCATCAAGCAGATCGCAGCCGTGGTGGAGACATTCTTCGCCGAGCATCCCTGTGCCATCCTCAGCGAGGACGGCAAGGCCATCTTCGACATGCGCTCGGCGAAGTACTCTCTTACCACTGACTACGGGCGATGCACCTTGCAGCTGTGGAGCGAGGAGCGAAATCTGGTTCGCCGAGTGACTGCGGCCATCGAACGCGGAAGTGCTCGCGACAGGATGCTGCGGCTGACCGTGCAGCGCTTTGGGCAGACGCGCCTGGGAACGCTGGAGATCCTGGCGGATCGCGACCGGCGAACACCTTCGACGCGCGAAGCCACGCGCGTGCGCTATCTGAAGGTGCTGGAGCGAGTGATGCTGCGCGGCGCAGGTCAGGCTTGGGGAGAATGGAAGGCAGAAGGATTCCGCACGGCGATGGACCTAGAGAAGAGCTTTGGGCCAGCGTATGCGCGGGGCTCATTGGTGCAAGGGCAGCGGGCCTGGGCAGTGATTGCGGTCAATGAGACGGAGACGCAGGCGACAGTCGATGGGATACTGACGCTAGGCGTGTTGTGGCTGGCACACTGTCGCGAGAATGCAGGCGGGCGAAGGCTCTATCGCGGACTGCGATTGATTGTTCCCAAGGGGATGGGGACGCTGACGGCCTCGCGCCTTGCATGGATGAACGAAGAGGCTGCGCAGTGGGAGCTGTGGGAGTTCGACGAGAAGGCTGAAGAGTTGCAGCAGAGCGATGCCGCCGACCATGGCAATCTGACGACGCGGCTAATCCACGCACCGAATGAGACTGCCGCACGCGAGCGGTTTGCGGAGGCTGCCGCGCTGGTGATGGCTCTGGTGCCGGATGCGCTGCGCGAGGAGGTCGAGCAGAGAATTCAGAGCGGCATGGAGATGGCGTTTCGCCTGCA
Organism: uncultured Granulicella sp.; assembly: GCA_964590925.1. Taxonomy (GTDB): domain Bacteria; phylum Acidobacteriota; class Terriglobia; order Terriglobales; family Acidobacteriaceae; genus Edaphobacter. The sequence continues at coordinate 1,082 of CAZPZL010000079.1, read as the reverse complement.
TGGGCTGGAGTTCGCTCGGGTGCGCATGGGCTACGCTGGGCAGAGCTTCAATCGTGTGCAGGAGGTAACCTTTGGCACGGGGGCCAACGAGACTCCGCTGACCACGGAAAACGCAAATGATCTGCGCGAGTTGGTGGCGCGGCTCTTTGAACGGCGAGCCGTTGGCGGAGTAAAACGTGACGTTCTCTATCGGATGCAGGCCGAGCGATGGATGGAGAGCAAGATGAGGCGGAATGTATCGCTGATCGATACGCGGTTGGATGCGGCTCATGTTTATACGCAGGTTCCGGCATTTGCAGCTTCGGATCGCGGGATGCTGGACCTGCTCTCGGTGGACAAGGATGGACGTCTGGCAGTGATCGAGTTGAAGGCGGAGGAGGATTTGCATCTAGCGCTGCAGGGGCTGGACTACTGGGTACGGGTGAGGTGGCATCATCAGCAGAATTCCGATGCGGGCAGTGAACTGGGAGAGTTTCAGCGGCATGGCTACTTTAGCGGTGTGCGGCTGGCGGAAGATGCACCGAGGCTGTATTTGGTGGCCCCGGCGCTGCGAGTGCATCCGGCGACCGAAGTCGTGCTGTGCTATCTTTCGCCGCGCGTAGATTGGGTGTTGGTGGCCATCGACGAACGCTGGCGGCAAAAGATCAAAGTGATATGGCGCAAACGCAGTGGAGAACTAAAGGCTCCCGAACGATTCAATCCCACGAGCGGCAATTTTTGATTCGGATGGGGTGAAGTCTTGCGTATACAGTTCGCAATTTAAAATCGACACGGCCTTGCTTCATCTTATTATTGAGCATAAATATTGAGGTTTGGCCTTTTGTGAGCTTTGGCAAAGATGTCTCGGACAGAGCAACTTCAGTCATCCGTTATCTCAGGGATGAGAACAGGATCGTGAGAACGGACGCAAACGCCAAAGGCATAAGCAGCGTCTTCAGCCAGAAGAACCAATAGACCAGCTTGTACGCGATGCTGTCAGTTGGATAGGCTTTATATTCCAGCCTCTTCTTTTCCATCGTTCTCTTCATTCGATCTGAGACGATGAAGCTAAGGACAAAATGGAGCAAGACAATAAACAGTGA
>CAZPZL010000078.1:0-9278 GCA_964590925.1 uncultured Granulicella sp. | reverse complement strand
GCCACCAACTGACGTTGCGACCGGAGAGAAAGAACTCGCCGATATTGCCCGAGGCTCGGCGCATGTAGAAGAAGCCGATGGCGAGATTGACGGCAAAGTACGCGGTGATGACTAGCCAGTCGAGCGGGGTGAGGATCAACGGGGCCTCCGTGGGATGAGTACCATCGTAGCGCAGACTGCGAAATTCAGATTGCAGCTCAGGTGTGGGTGGTAGACTGACGACTATGAAAATGCGATGGGCGACGTTCGGGATGGCTGGAGTTTTGAGCTTGGCTGGATTCTTGTGTGCGAATACGGCGGCGATGGGACAGGGAAGTGCTGCGGCAACACCGCTGGTTACGCCCGCGACGGTACCTACAGCGACTCCCGCGCCGACTTATGTGGACGAGAATCCTTCGACACCCGCGCCACTGAAGATGCGTGATCTGGCCGGACAGGTGCGCGATCTGGGCGGTATGGCGATTCAGCGCGCAACCGTCTCACTGTTTACCGAGGATGGCCACACACTGGTCGCATCCATGATGAGCGATAAGAACGGCGAATTCCGCTTCAACAATGTCGCCAAGGGACTGTTCCGCGTTGTGGTGCGGGTCGAGGGGTTGTGCCCTGCAAACATTCCGGTCAACGTCGAGTCGTCGCTGCTGGCACATCGCCGGCTGCTGATTACCATGCAATCCAAGGATATCGACACTTGCAGCTACGGCACCGCCAAGCAGTAAACAGCACTTCGTGCCGTTTTGGACGCTTCGCGCGAGCGGGCCAGACGTTCCACTTATTGCTGCTTGCTCTGGCGGGCTGCGGCGCGGCGGTTTCGACCGCCGCCGGACTTGGCGTCGCCCCGCTTCTAGCCAACGCCGACGAGGTCATCGGCGCCCCTGACGCCCGCCGGAACGACAACGGTCTCTCCGATCTGCGAAAATAGAATTGTGAAAAGAATAGCCATTCTCGGCTCGACCGGTTCGATCGGCCAGAGCACGCTCTCCATCTGCGAAGCCTTTCCTGATCGATACGAAGTTGTCTCGCTGGCCGCCGGTCGCAATATAGATGTGGCCTTTGCCCAGTGCGTCCGCTGGCGTCCGCGCGTCGTCTCGCTCGCAACCGAGGAGTTGGCTTCATCCCTCGAAAAGCGCCTGCGCGAGGCAGGACTCGACGACACCGAAGTCCTTTATGGCAGCAAGGGAACGGTTCGTGTAGCCACATTGCACGAGGTTGACTTTGTCGTCTCTGCCATCGTCGGCGTCTCCGGGCTGGAGGCGACCTACGCGGCGGTCTGCGCGGGAAAGACGATTGGCCTTGCGAACAAGGAGTGTCTGGTAGCTGCGGGCGCGCTGATCCTGGACGCCGCGCGCAAACACAACGTCGCGCTGCTGCCCATCGACTCTGAACACAATGCGGTACATCAGTGTCTGCGTGGCGGTGCCTCTCGCGAGGTCAAGCAGATCTGGCTGACGGCGTCTGGTGGGCCGTTCCGCAACACGCCCGCCGCAGAGTTTGCCAGCATCACGCCGGCGCAGGCGCTCAAGCACCCAACATGGGTGATGGGCCAACGCATCACCATTGACTCGGCCACCATGATGAACAAGGGCTTCGAGATTATCGAGGCGTGTCGTCTCTTCAACCTTCCCCCGGCGCAGGTGCGCGTGACGATTCACCCACAATCGACCGTGCATTCGCTGGTCGAGTATATCGACGGCTCGATTTTGGCGCAGATCTCGGTCACGGACATGCGTCTGCCGATCCTCTACGCTATGTCCTACCCGGAGCGGGTGGACGCCAGCCCGGTCACCCCGACGCTGGTCTTCGATCTGGCCGCGCTCAGCCATCTCGACTTCTCCCAGCCAGACCCCGAGCGCTTTCCCTGCCTGCGTCTGGCGTATGAGGCTGCCGCCGCTGCGCCCTCGGCCTGTATTGCACTAAATGCCGCCGATGAGGTCGCCGTGGCGGCATTTCTTGACGGTAAGATTCCCTTCCTGGGTATCCCGCGTACAATCGAGCAGGTATTGAATGCAACGCCGGCTCACGCTCCCGCGTCTATTAAAGAGGTACTTGCCTCGGATGAGGCAGCTCGCGAGTGCGCCCGTAGAATCATCGCCGAAGCATCGCTCTAGCGTACGACTAACCAATCTTTCTCCGAGGTAAATGCTCTTGTCACTCTCTGCAATCGTCGAACTCCTTATCGTCCTTGGCCTCATGGTTTTGGTGCACGAGTTCGGTCACTTTGTGGTGGCCAAGTGGTGCGGTGTCCGGGTAGAGACCTTCGCCATCGGCTTTGGGAAAAAGGTCGTCGGCATTAAGCGCGGCGGTACCAGCTACCAGATCAACGCCCTGCCATTGGGCGGATACGTCAAGATGGCAGGTGAGATTCCGGGCGAGAAGGTCTCGAACGATCCGGGGGAGTTGAACAATCATCCCCGATGGCAGCGCATGGCCATCGCCTTTGCAGGACCATTTGCCAACATCCTCTTCGCCATTCTGCTGATGACCGCCGTCTACATGGAGCATCACGAGGTAAGCCAGTATCTGTCCGGCACTGCCGTCACTGACTACATCTCCCCCGGCAGCGCCGTAGCGCGTACCGGAATCCAAACCGGCGACACCATCGTTCACTTTGACAACGTCGAGAACCCCACTTGGAACGAGGTCGGCATGCACTGCGCCTACAACCTCCACCAGACAGTTCCATTCTCCTACTTACACAACGGCCATCGAGTCGACGCGAGCTTCTTTGTCGACTCCAAGGCCTCCACCCCCGACGATTTCGATCCTGATTCGCTCTCCACACTCGGCTTTGTCCCCAAAGAGCAATTAGCTGCAGTCGCAATCTCGAAGATCTTTCCCGATACACCTGCCGAGCGCGCCGGCCTTCGCTACGGAGACCAGATCCTGCGTATCGACTCGCTCGACCTGCACTCTGTCCCCACACTGCTCGCTTACATGCAGGACCGCAAAGGCGCGCCAGCCACCTTATTAATCTTACGCAACGGCCAGACCATCGCCCAAAGCATTATCCCGGAGATCAGCGAAGCGGGCGGCACAAAGGCCTACCGAATCGGCTTCCAAGCCGTTGATCCGCCGGTCAAGGTGGAAAAGCTCTCTTTTATTAAGGCGCTGGTCGCCTCCTGGAAGCTCACAAAGTCCAACGTCACCATGGTACGAGACGTATTCCACGGCATGTTTGTGGGCCACGTATCAGTGCGCAGCCTCTCCGGCCCCATCGGCATTGGACAAGTGGTGCATCAGACGTGGGAGAATCATCAGACCAACGGATGGACACCGCTGTTCGGCATCGTCTCGATGATCTCTGTCCAGCTTGGCCTCTTCAACCTGCTTCCGTTTCCCATCCTCGACGGGGGCATGATCTTTCTGCTGATCTTCGAGAGCATCTTCCAACGTGACCTCCCAATGCAGGTCAAGGAGTATATCTTTCAGGCGGCCTTTTTCTGCCTCCTGTTCTTCGCCTCCTTTATCATCTGCAATGACATCATCAAGCTCCACCTGCCCTTCCTCGCCAAGCTAAGGCTCTAGAAAAACTCTGAACAAGTCCCCAGCATTCCCTCAGGGACCAAGCCCCGTTGATATTGTGCAGCTTGCGGCGGAACTATAGTCCCGCCCTTGCAAAACAGTGATTTGTTCAGAGCTTTCTATACATACACTAGCCAGCACGACATACGATTACCCTGCGGTTCTACAACTTGCGTGAGTACCGTGGCGCGTAAGTGTTATGGGACTTGAACGGAACGGGGGGAGATGATTGAAGGTGAGAGCAATTTATTCTGCTCGCAGTGGATTTTGCCTCCTTTGATTATGATTAGCCGCTCGATTCTCGCCATGATCTTTTTCGGATTGGTACTGATGCCACGCGTAATCCGAGCGCATCAGCCAGCGAATTCGACTTTTGATTGCGACGAAGAGGATGGTAGATGATTCATCTGCACGTTTTGGGGTTGTCGTCCGACTGTTGCTGTCTGCCCACGCCACACCTTATTCGACGGAGCGTGGCCGGGATGGCCTTCAACTTCAGCCTGGTTGAGATCGCTCGCCCGACGCCGATGAATTGTCCGGTAGCGCCAGATCGGTCGACCATGCCGCCGCGTTCGGTTGGAGACGATATTTTGTTTGAGCAAAAGAAGCTGGGGCCGAAGTCAGCGGCATCAATACACTTCGAGCAGAACAAGGCCTGCCTGAGGCAAAGACCGCGCTGGTAGATTAGCTGGCCGTATCGACTATGGTTCCAGGATCTGTCGAACCATAGTCGAATGCGATAGCGCGCTGGTATACAGCCCGCATGGATTTGCTTTCAACGCGAACCTAGGGCTTTGCCCTAGGCTAAATATAGAATGGGCCGTTGGTTCTTTTCGGTCGTGTCTGAGTTAACGAGACAATCATTTACCAAAAGTTCATAGCGCAGAAGCCATCTAATTGTTCTGTGGCTCGACAGCATGGCAAAACAAGCAACGACACAATACAGGGATCCGGCACAGCGTTCAGATTAGTGCTTCTTTGGGGAATTATTTAGGATGGCGGCTGGCGATTCAGTGTAGGCGGCCTGAAAGATACGGACGGCCTCTTTGACGTTCAGCAGGCGCGTCTCGAGGGGCATCTGGTAGTCCTTGTAGAACTGTTTTTTGAGAATAGCCATTCCCCAGCACATGGAGCAGAACATCTCGGCTGCGTGATCGGGTCGCTCGCCCCTGAACTCAGCGTGGGTGGCGAGATAGACCTCCAGGGTGTTGGTCAACCGCTTCGGTCCAAGCTCCCAGAAGGTCTCAGCCAGCTTGGGGAACTCGGGCGATTCGGCCACGATGACTTGGAACAGGGAGCGCAGGTCCGGTCGCAGCATGGAACGCAGCAGGATGGAGCCAAACTCATCCAGAACACGCGACAGGGGCTGATCTGGAGCGAGAGTTTTGGCGTAGACCGTTTGCATTTCGTCCATCTTTCGCGTGGCCACGGCGATGAACAACTCGGCCTTGCTGGGGTAGCGGGCGTAGATGGTGCGTTTGGATGCGCCCGCGCGACGGGCGATCTCCGAGACGTTGGCTCCCTTGTATCCGCACTCGAGAAAGGCGTCGGTTGCCGTATCCAGCAGATGCTCCAGACGGCCCGCGACCTCACAAGCGGCGGGGCGACCGGCTCCGCAGCGCTTTTTCACGGATTTTCCCGACGTGGCATCGGCTTCAATCATCGCGAACTCATTCTACCGCAAGCGTCTGCCCCTGCGCCCGAGAGGTCGCAGACGCTCGATGCTGTCAACGGCTGATGCAGAACACTGGTGCAAGATGAGCAACGTACGTCGAAATAAATCGACGGAAGTAATCGGAATCATCAAAAGCAGTTCGGGAGATGCTCAACAAACTACTTGGAAACCTTCCTGGAGAGATGATGTTTCGGCTGAGACTCGAAGAGCTTCAGGTCGATGGAGTCGGCCATCGCTTTGTATCCTGTATCGCCGGGATGCAGGTGGTCGCCAGAGTCGGCGGTTGTGGCAAAGATGGTCGGGTTGGCGGGGTCCTGCGTTGCTTTGTCGAAGTCGAGGAATCCATCGATCAGGTTGGTGGTGCGAATCCAGTGGTTGACGGCTTCGCGCACCTGCTCGCCAGCGGGCGAGGAGTAACCCGCACCGACGTAAGGGGTGAGGGTTGCGGCGTAGACCCTGATGCCGTGGCCGTGCGCTCGTTCGGCGAGCTGGGTGAGGCCGACGATAAGGTCGTCGGCGGTGACCACGTCGTAGGGCTTGCTGGGATCGTAGGCGTGGCCGATGTCGTTGATGCCCTCCATTAGGATGACGTACTGAACGCCAGCTTGAGCGAGAACATCGCGGTCGAAGCGAGCCAACGCATTGGGGCCGGTCGTGTCATGCAGGATGCGATTGCCGCCGATTCCCTCGTTGAGGACGCCGAGGTTGGCAGCGCGCGGATCGGCCTGCAGGCGGCGGGCGAGATCGTCGGGCCAGCGCGCGTTCTGATTCTGTGTGCTGTGCGCACCGTCGGTGATGCTGTCGCCAAAGGCTACGATGGCGGCGTCTGCGGCCGGAACCTTGACGTCTACGCCCTTGACGAAGGGCCAGTTGCTTATGTGGGTTGCGCCCTCCAGCGTCTTCGCTCCGACGACGTTGCCGGGCGCGGTGTAGCTGGTCTGATCGGCGAAGGAGTGCTGGGAGAGATGCGTGATGGCCTGCGCAGGAAGAAAGATGCTGATGGCAAGGTCGCTTGCTGCGGGGAGCTTAACCGTGGCCGGATCGCTGACGACTAGCGCGCCGGCAGGGATGGTGACCGAGGTGCGTCCTCCAAAGGTGAGGCCAGCGGCGGAGACCAGATTGATGCTGCTGTCGCCTTGGCTAATGGCGACGTGTGCCGCACCGATGATGAGCGGTTCGGTGCCGAATTCGTTGGTGAAGACGACGCGTAGGCTCGGTCCGCCCAGCGAGACGTGAACGATCTCGCGGATCGTAGTGTCAGCCGCTCCGTAGACGAAGGCGGGTGGACGCGCTGGTGTGGTTGGCGCAGGAGTTGCCGCGGCTTGCGCGGGTGCGGTGGGCCGGCCGTTATTAGCGAGGACGGGCGCGGTGGCCCAGGTTCCGACCCAGTGGTCAGGTGGCGGAGCGGCATGGGCGGGAGCAGTGAGTGCGAACGTGGCGAGGACGAAACCGAGCAGGAGAGCAGTGGGGGTTGGGCGCAAGTGGGTGGTCACGGGTTTGTCTACCTCGAAGGATTTTTGCTTGCACTATCTTACGCCGGTGGGGCTGTGGTCTGCTGACCCGGGCTTTGGCGCGGGCTGCGCTGGATCGCGTATAGTGTCGGTGGTCGCTTCTGCGCGGCGATGCGGTGCCGAAGGGATTGAGCCGCGGGAAGCCGCGTCTGTTGACTGACGATATTCGATTGGGGAATAGATGACGATGAGATGGGCGCGAGTTATTCTGCTAACTATGATGACTACTCTGGGAACACACGCTGCCGTGGCCGCCACGACGGTGACAAAGGCCGGGTTCGGTAAACTGCCGGACGGAACCACAGCCGAGATCTACACGTTGAAGAACGCAGATATAGAGGTTGGCATAACCAACTATGGAGCGCGCGTTGTAACGATCAAGACCAAGGACCGCGACGGCAAGGTTGGTGACGTGGCGCTGGGTTACAACTCGGTGGAGGGATACGTCGTTGAGGGCACGGCGAAGACCTACTTTGGTGCAATCGTGGGGCGATACGGAAACCGGATTCGCGGCGGAAAGTTCACTATTGATGGACACGAGTACCAGATTCCGCCTAACAATAACGGCAACGCGCTGCACGGTGGTCCACACGGATTCGACGATTTGGTGTGGACGGGTAAGGAACTGCCCAATGGCGGCGAGATGTCGCTCGTCTCGAAGGACGGTGACATGGGTTTTCCGGGTACGCTGACTTTGCATGTGCTCTACACGCTGGTGGGCGACTCGTTGCACATCAACTACAAGGCAACGACCGACAAGACGACCGTTGTCAATGTGACCAATCATACCTACTTCAATCTGGCGGGCGATGGATCGGGACCGATCCTGCCCGAGGTGATGCAGATCAACGCCGACCAGTACACGCCGATCGACGCTGGGCTGATCCCGGTGGGCGGAGCGCAGCCAGTTAAAGGTACGCCCTTCGACTTCAACACTCCGACCGTAATTGGCGCGCGCATCAACGACGCCAACGAGCAGTTGAAACTGGCGGGCGGATACGACCACAACTGGATTTTGCGCGGCAAGGCTGGCGAGTTGAAGGTGGCGGCCAAGGTCGTCGATCCTAAGACGGGACGAGTACTGACAATCTCGACCACCGAGCCGGGGGTGCAGTTCTACTCGGGCAACTTCGTGGATGGATCGTACACCGGTAAGACCGGCACCAAGTATGAGAAGTACGCCGGGTTCTGTCTGGAGACGCAGCACTATCCCGATTCGCCCAACCAGCCGGAGTTCCCCAGCACGCTGCTGAAACCGGGAGAGACGCTACATTCGACAACGGTGTTTGCCTTCTCGGTACAGAAGTAAATTGAGATAAAGAGGACCGGCCCCGTGCAGAGAGTTTGTACGGGGCAGTCTCGTTAATGCGGAAGCTTGCGCTGAAGGTCTTGGGCGATGAGCTTGCCGTGGTGACGTCCGTTCTCGATGAAGATCTCGTTGGTGCGGCGGCCCGCGACGATGACTCCGGCAAGATACAGGCCGGGGACGTTTGACTCCAGTGTGGTGTGGTCGCAGGTGGGGCGTCGGTCGTCGGCCTCGTTGAGATGTACGCCGAGGCGTTCGAGAAAGTCGAAGTCGGGGTGGTAGCCGGTAAGGGCGAAGACAAAGTGGTTGGGGATCGTCAATGGGCCGGTGGGGGTTGCTAGGGTTGCGGCGTCCTCCGTGATGTGGATGACGGTCGAGGAGAAGTGAGCGACGATCTCGCCTGCTTTAATGCGGTTGTCGAGGTCGGGCTGAATCCAATATTTTACATGCTGGTGCAGCGCGGAGCCGCGATGAACGAGGGTGACGCGCGCGCCGTGTCGCCACAACTCCAGTGCGGCGATGGCGGCGGAGTTTTTGCCGCCGATGACCAGCACATCGAGGCCGTGAAAGGGATGCGGATCATTATAGTAGTGCTGGACCTTGGGGAGTTCTTCGCCGGGGACGCCGATGGGGTTGGGTAGATCGTAGTAGCCGGTGGCGACGACGATCTTGCGCGCGCGATGAGTGATGGAACGAGCGAAACGATCCGTGGCGTGGAGGGTAAAGTCGCCGTCTGTGCCTTCGACTTGCTCGACGCTCTCGTACAATCGGAGGTTGAGAGAGTAGTGCAGGGCGACCTTGCGATAGTATTCAAGCGCCTCGATGCGCGTGGGCTTGGCGTTGGGAGACGGGAAGGGAATGTCGCCGATCTCCAGCAGCTCCGACGTGGTGAAGAAGGTCATGTGCGCCGGGTAGTGGAAGAGCGAGTTGCAGAGGCAGCCCTTGTCGATCACAACTGCGGTGAGACCTGCGCGCTGAGCCTCAATGGCGCAAGCCAGGCCCGTAGGTCCGGCACCGATAACCAGTACATCGTGGATAGAGTCGCGCATAGCTCCAATTGTATTGATAATGTAGGGACTCAGTCATCAATCACGCGGCCACTAGCGCGCTCTAAATATCGTTACAATAGCTTTATGCCCACCCAGAAGACTGGCTATACCGACACCCACGCCGCCGCCGGACTCGACACCAAGTTTCCCTCCATCGATACCTGGGCCAACCAGTTTCGCGGCTACGAGATCCTCGTTGACGACCCCGAGTTCAC
>CAZPZL010000077.1:0-9340 GCA_964590925.1 uncultured Granulicella sp. | reverse complement strand
CGGGGTCGAACAATCTGGCGCGCGCGATGGGGCCAGCGCTGGGCGGCATGATGGTGGCTGCATTCAAGCGCGCGGACACAGGGACGGCGTACGTCTTTCTGCTAAACTCGATCTCGTTTGCGGCTGTGATCTGGGTACTGGTGAACTGGAAGCGCGTGCCGCTGTTCAAATCTACGTTGCCTTCCGAGCGCATTGCCGCGTCGATCCGATCGGGTCTGCGCTATGTTCGATACGCACCGGAGTTGCAGGCGATCCTGCTGCGTGGCTTTTGTTTTTGCTTTTTTTTCTCGGCAATCTGGTCGCTGCTGGCGGTGGTCGCGCGCAACGATCTGCATCAGGGCGCAATGGGCTACGGCATTCTGAACGGCTCACTGGGCATAGGCGCGGTGGGTGCTGCCCTAACGCTGCCCAGGGTGAGACTGAAATTTTCTGCCAACCACATTATCGGCGTGGGGACGCTTTATACCGTCGCTACGCTGGTGGTGCTGGCGCGTGTGCATCAGCCATCGATAATTATTCCGGTGTTGATTTTCGCAGGATATTGCTGGACGAGCAGCATGGCTTCGATCAATACTTCGGTGCAGATCTCGGTGCCGGCGTGGGTGCAGGCGAGAGCGCTGGGTGCCTACATGATGAGCTTTCAAGGCGGGCTGGCACTGGGATCAGTAGTATGGGGCGTGATCGCAGAACGCACGACGGCGTCAATCTCGTTGCTGTCGGCTGCTGCGTTGTGCGCGGCGAGCTTCCCGTTTGTGCGGCGATTTCGCATGCTGCGCGGCGGCGTGCCGGACACAACTCCGCATAAGTGGAAGAGGGCGGTACCGGAGCTGGCTCCCTTCCCCGAAGGCGAATTTGAGGACGGCGACAGGACTGAAGTTGGCCCGGTACGGATTTCGATCTATTACCGAGTTCCGCAGGAAAGCTATGCGGAGTTCACGCGCGCGATCCACAAGCTGCGCGGCGTACGAATGCGAGACGGCGCGCTGCGATGGGGCATCTATCGCGACGCAATCGAGCCGGAGCTGCTGAACGAGACCTTCATTATGGAGAGCTGGGTGGAGTATCTGCGCTCGCGCGAACGACACACCGCAGCAGACGAACGCATCCGCGAGGCGGTGTGGGCGCTGCATGTGGACGATGAGCGCCCCAGAATTACATACCAGCTCTACGCGCGGGAGATTGCTGGCACAGACGCGCCTATTTCAGACAATAAGGCCCTTCAGTGATGATGTGTTCTGCCTCTCCACGAACGATATGCGGAAATCTTCCCCATTCGCTACGCTCAGGTCAGGTTGACAAGTCAAGTTACGCTAGAGCAACAAGGAAAATTCTCTAAGCCAGACGTGCGTTGACCGCAATCGACATTCTCATCCGCTCGTCCGCAGCAGGGCGCAGTCTCGGCATCGCAGATGGCAATGCTCGCTCGCTCATCGGCGGACGACGCATTCCCTTACGGACCTGTGTAGGATTCAGATCCAACTCCGCCAGAGTGCGACTGAGCGTGTTGCGATGCATTCCCATCTCGATGGCCGCCTTACACTGATTTCCCTTGTGGTGCGCCAGCACCTCCAGAATGTACCGTCTCTTAAACTGCCGTACAGCATCCGTGTATGAGATGCCGGAAGAGTGCATCTGTGTAATCAGAGTATCTAGTTCGCGCTTCAATGGTCGTACCTCTCTTGCTAGCCGTTACAGATGGAATCCATACTGTAGACCAATTCATACTCATTTATCCAGCCCATAAATTGAGCGTGCATCGGCTCTTCGGATCGCGTTGAAATTGCATTACTTGCACGACCCATCCGAAACATCTTCGGTCCAAATGCGGACGGTCTTATGCAGAAGATCAACAGGCCAGCATCGGCTGTATGCATTTTGCGCCCTCGCAGTAGCTGCCTCTTCCTCGCAGAAGCTGCCTCTTCATTGATTACCGTCTCCCATCGGATTCATCGCAACCTCACAAATTCTTTGTGGTCACGCTGATTCTTGCCTGCTGCCCAATTCGCCGCGACCTCACAGAATCCGCTGCTGTACATACTCCGGTATGAGAAAGGATACATCACGCGCCACATCCAATAAATAGGGACGCAGAATTGATTTTGTAATAGCATCAGGCAACGGCGAACTTACCGCTACAACCATCAGTATTGCAATTCCGACCATACATCCGCGAATGAAGCCGAAAGCCGCGCCGAGAATGCGATCCATCATGCTGAGACCGATGGCGCGCAGCGACTTGCGCAAGACCCTACCCAGAACCTCTGCGGCGGCCACCATGATAGCCACAATCACCAGATAGGCGATGATTCGCGCCAGAAACTCTGATGTAACCCAGCCCTTTGCCATGATCCGGTCGCCAAACGAGACGTAGGCCGTGCCAGCGATTTTAAAACCTGCAAAAAATCCCAAGAGGCTGGTAGCGGCACGGACCAGTCCGCTAACAAAAGCCGCAATTATCGAGGACAGAAGGATCAACGCCAGCAGCCAGTCGAACCAGTTCCAGTCCGCGATGTTCATGATTGCACCGAACAGGGGCTCCCAGGCCCAGACGCTTGGTTCAGATCATTTCGCCCGGACAGCAGACGAAAGGCCTCGAGATACTTCTCCCGCGTACGCGCAATCACATCGTCCGGCAGCGCGGGTGCCGGAGCCTGCTTGTTCCAACCGATCGACTCCAGATAATCGCGCACGAACTGCTTGTCGAAGCTGGGCTGCGCTCCACCGGCGGCATAGCTCTCGGCGGGCCAGTAGCGCGAGGAATCGGGCGTCAACACCTCGTCGGCCAGCACAATGCCGACGTCGTCGATCCATCCAAACTCGAATTTGGTGTCGGCCAGAATCAGCCCTTTGGTCGCGGCATAATCCGACGCCTTGGTGTAGATCTCAAGCGTTAACCGACGCAGCGCAGAGGCAATCTCAGCTCCGACGGTCACCCCCATCTGAGCAAACGAGATATTCTCGTCGTGACCGCCGTCAGATATTTTGGCCGCCGGGGTAAAGATCGGTTGGGGCAGGCGCTCGCCGTCTCGCAAACCCTTGGGCAGGACGATGCCGCAAACCGCACCAGTCGCCTGATAGTCCTTCCAACCCGATCCCGACAGATAGCCTCGAACCACGCACTCGACCGGAAACATCTTGGCGCGGCGCACGACCATGCTTCGCCCAGCGATCTGCTCAGCGAACCGAGCCTGCGCTACGACACCCCGCTCGTTCAATCGCTCGCCAAAGATAGCCTGTGAGTAAGTCTCAAGATACGCGGCAATACCTGCGTTGCTAGTCGCCAGTAGATGATTTGCAACCGTGCCCTTGAGAAATTCAAACCAGAACTGCGAGATCTGGGTCAGAATCTTACCCTTGTCCGGAATGCCCGAGCCCAGCACATGATCAAAAGCAGAGATACGGTCAGTGGCCACAAACAGAAGCGTATCGCCCACGGCATACAGGTCGCGAACCTTACCCCGAGCCACCAGGGGAAGGCTTCCAAGATTGGTCTTCAAGAGCGCATTCGTCATATTTAAAACGTATCACTCTCGGCGCTGTGGACGAGAGCTTCTCCCCGGTAAGTTTTCGTTATTTTTGAAAGTGGGAGGCCAGGGCCTCGGCCAGAGCGGCAAGGGTCGGCTCGGCGGCCTCCACGTCGGGCGGCAGGCCAAGATCTGCTAGCGCACGCGAGGTGACTGGACCGATCGACGCACGTGCCACTGTGGCAGGCAGAACAAGACCCGCAGCCCGCAACAGAGCTACCAGATTGCGCACTGTCGATGCACTGGTAAACGTCGCCGCATCGGGATAGTTTGCTGAATCGGAGAAGAGCTTTGACAACTCCGACACCGATTGATCGGGAACACGATTGGCGTAGGCTGCAGCAACCGTTACCCGCGCACCAGCCGCCACCAGCGCATCGCACAGCGTCGCCGGAGCATCTTCGACCAAGACCAGAAGAATGCGCCGTCCCGCAACCTCGGTCCGCAGCGTCTCCGCCAGGGCCTCGGCGGTAAACACCGAGGGGACGACGTCCGCGTGCAGACCAATCTCCTCGACCGCGCGCTCGGTCGCGGGGCCAACTACAGCAATGCGGCGTGGCACAGGCGCAATCTTCATCAGCTCCGCACGGCGATGAAACGCCTCGACCGCATTACCGCTGGTGAACGCTACCAGATCAAACTCGGCGATCTCGGCCAGCGCAGCGTCGAGAGCCAAGTAGGAACTGGGCGGTCCAATCTCGATGGTAGGAATCTGAATCACGGTTGCGCCCAGCGCGGTCAACCGCTCGCTCAGTTCCGAGGCCTGAGCCACCGAGCGCGTCACCAGAATCCGTCGCCCATCGAGCGCCGGTCTCGCCAAAGCCGCGTCGGGCTGAACACCTATATCTGTAGGCTTATAGAAAACGACTCGATCTCCATCGACGACATCGATAGGAATTGCAAAAATATCCGTCGGCGCATCGCTGGCAAGTTCACTGCTACCGTTGATAGCTTCAGGTGGTGTGTTAATGGCCTCCTGCTGCTCGGCTCTCTTGTTTCCGGTCGACCGCTTCTTGCTTTTCGTTGGCATCTTCTTGCAGCCAGCCAACAGCTTCGGCACGCCGATAGAATCCTTCTCACTGCCCTCCGCAGGCTTCGCTGCCTGCCCTCGTGCGACATCCCCTCTTGCAATGACGCGCTCGTAGTACGCTTCGTACTGCGGAATAATCTTGCTGGAGCAGAATCGCTCGCGTGCGGTCCTGCGTGCCGCAACTGCCATCATCTGTAGCCGAGCCTCATCCTTCAGCAGTGCTATCGCAGCCTCACCCATAGAGGTAGTATCACCGACGGCAAAGAGCAGGCCGTCGACAGCATCCTCGATCAGCTCCGGCACGCCGCCGACGCGGGTTGCAATCGCTGGAACTGAGCAGGCCATCGCCTCCAGCGCGGCCAGGCCGAACGACTCCAACTCGGACGGCATCAGCATCACATCAGCCAACGCAAGCAGCTCGTTGACGTTGTCCTGCTTGCCCAGAAAGTGAACCCGATCAGCGACTCCCAGCCCCACCGCCAGATGTTCGGCCGCAGAGCGATCTGGTCCATCGCCGATCAGCATCAACCGCGCAGGCATTGCCTGCGCCACCCGCGCAAAGACCGCAACTACATCCAGAATTCGCTTCACCGGGCGAAAATTCGACAGATGCACTAGAAGCTTTTCTGCTGGCCTGTCGCCGCTGGCTGGCGCAGCAAAGCGAGGCCGCATTGCAGCCACCTTCGCCGGGTCGCGAAGGTACACATCGCAGTTGACGAAGTTGTGAATCACCTCAATCTCGTCGCCGATGCCGAAGTCCTCGCGTGTGCGATCCCGCAGATAGCTGGAGATTGCCGTCACGCCATCCGACTGCTCGATGCCAAACTGCGTAATCGGCAGGTAGGATCGGTCCAACCCCACCAGCGTAATGTCGGTTCCATGCAACGTGGTGATGAACGGAATATAGCGTCGGCACTCGACCACCTGCTGTGCTTCCAACATCTGCCGCGCCAGTAGCGCCGAGATCGAGTGCGGAATCGCGTAGTGAACGTGCAGCAGGTCCAGCGCGTAGAACTCCGCGACCTCGGCCATGCGCGTGGCCAGCGCCAGATCGTAGGGCGGGTGCTCGAAGAGCGGGTAGTGGGAGACGTCCACCTCGTGGAAGTGGATGTTGGCCTCGCGCCCGCTCAGGCGAAACGGCAGCGACGAGGTGATGAAGTGAACTTCGTGCCCGCGTGCGGCCAGCTCAATACCCAGTTCCGTTGCCACCACGCCAGAGCCGCCGTAGGTCGGGTAGCAGGTAATTCCAATCTTGCGCCGAGTAGATTGAACGTCGAGCGCTTCGCGGGCAATCGTCATAGAGAGCTACATCTCCTGTGTGGAAGAAGGGCGAGCAGTGGATGCCGATCATCCACCTCGTGAAATCTTACTCCCCTCGCCCGGCTCGCCGCTCTGAACTGCCACCGTCTCGCTCTCACTAACCCTCTACCCCTCACAACGCAAGACCCAATCGCCCGACCAAATATTCCACAGACACTACAGCGTTTACGGAGATCTATCTGACCGCGCCCCTGCGAAACGTCGCTCTTAGCAGCTGTTCCATAGCGAATTAATCGCGAATATTACGAAGGCAACGCAGAAGTAGTTCACATTGGAGTTCAAGCAAGAGGAGGCTCGGTTGGTCGAATCGGTGCCGATCTGGCGTGGGTCACCATGAACCACTCCACGAACATAGACCTGTCCATGGAATCCCCGGTTAAAAAAGAGCAATGGTGTCTTTGCGAAAGGCCAGCGATGAGATCCGCCTTTATTCTGTGCAATAAACTAGTTTGGCCCATATGCTTACAGTGCCGAGTACTCGCAGTGAACGTCTCCGGCTAGTACCAACACCAGGCGCGGCGGCTCTAACGATCAGAAACTTCCAGGTCACTGGCCAGCATGGTGGATCGTTTTCCGCTGTGGGCGGATGTGCCAGCGACCAGTCCCATGCCGGCGACGGCTATATTGTCGCGCGTGGTTTTGGCCTCGTACATCATGGAGTCGGCGGCGCGGATGATGGCTGCAACACTGGCTCCGTCCTCGGGAAAGGTGGCGAGGCCGAAGCTGCCAGCAAGCTGTAGATTCAGTCTCTGCGCGCTGAGGAAGCGGTGCTCTCGCAGTTGCTGCCAAAGGCGCGATGCGGCCGCGATGGCGGCCTGCTTCCCCATACCCGGAAGCAGGGCTACGAACTCGTCTCCACCGTAGCGGAAGCAAGGGTTGGCGGGGCCGAGCGAGCGGCGCATCAGGTCTCCCACTTCGGAGAGCAACTGGCTGCCCACCAGATGGCCGTGCGTATCGTTGACCTGTTTAAAGCGGTCGAGGTCCACAAAGAGCAAGCTGAAGCGGGTCGAGCGATTGGCTTCGGACAGCGCAAGTTGCTCGTCCAGCAAGGTGTAGAGGTGGCGCGCGTTGAACAGGCCGGTACAGTCGTCGGTGATGGTCAACTGGTGAATGCGCTCGACCGATCGGGCGTTACCGATGGCGATGGCAGCGTAGTCGCACAGCAGTCGCAGGAACGAGATGGAGTACTCGCTCATAAGGTCGAGCTTGCTGTTGAGCAGTTGGATGACGCCCAAAGTATGCTGGCCCGAACGAATGGGAACGCAGGCGATGGACTGGATTCGCAACTCGGGATGTGCTCTGGAGAAGGCACTCCACTGGGCGTCGAGCGATACGTCTGGCACCACCAGCGATTTTCCAGTGGAGGCGACCCAACCGGCGACGCCCTCTCCCATCTTCACGCGCAGGCCGCGCAGACTCTCGGCGTTCTCGCCCACGGCAATGGTGTAGTAGAGGTCTCCGGCCTGCTCGTCGAACATCAGCATGGACCATCGCTCGGGGCTGAAGAACTGCGCCATCTTTTCCATGATGATCAGCAGAATCTCTTCCAGTTCGAGGGCCTGGGTGAGTGCGCGCGCCACCTCGTGAAAGACCCGCAAGTGGTCCATCTGACGACTCTCGATGACCGCAAATGGCCGTTTCTCTCTCACCCCTGTCCTCCCAACACCAACCAACTGATTTGATGAACCGACACAGCACAACCCATGAATTCAAAGAATAGCCGAATTCGATGCAACTGACGATTTAGTGCAACTTCAACGGACTCCATCTGCCACAGTTGCCAGGAAGACAGTAAACTTGCAGTGGATGTTTGCCTAGGATGCTGTTTAATTCCTCTGGTTCGACATCTGGGCAAAACAAGCAACCACGAAATAAACGGATCCTTCACAGCGTTCAAGATGACGGCAATCCACCACGAAAGGTTTAGCTTGAAGTACATCGGCACACTGCTTGTTCTCGCGCTGGTAGTGGTGGCTGTTGCGGCCTACCAGATCTACGTCCCAGTGGGTCCTGCGGCGGGGACTACAGACGCCGACGCCATCTACATTGACATCGCTCCCGGCACCGGCACTCAGACCATCGCCGTGCAACTTGAGCGCGCCGGCGTCTTGCGCTCGCGCTACACCTTCGACCTGCTGCGCGCGGTCAAGCGCGGCAAGCTGATTGCTGGCGAGTACCGTTTCAACCATCCTGCCAGCGCCCGCGAGGTCTACGACCGCATGGTGCGCGGCGACATCTACTCGATTGCTGTCAGCATTCCCGAAGGATACAACCTCTTCGACATCGCGCAGGCAGTTGCCAATGCTGGTCTGGCCTCGCGCAAAGACTTTCTTGCCGCCGTGCGCAGTCAGACCCGGCTGATTGCGGACCTCGCGCCCAACGCTCCGTCGCTGGAAGGCTATCTCTTCCCCGACACCTACCGCTTCCCGCGCCACGCCACCTCTGCCCAGATGCTGGCGGCAATGGTGAAACGTTTTCACCAGACCGCCGCGCAACTCAACATGACGCATCTCTCCCCTGAAGTGTTGAACCGCACGGTGATTCTCGCCTCGTTGGTGGAAAAAGAGGTCAATCAGGATGCAGAGCGGCCGCTGGTGGCCAGCGTCTTCACGAACCGGCTAGCACAAGACATGCCGCTGGCCACCGATCCCAGCGTCATCTACGCGGCGCAATTGGCGGGGCGTTATCGCGGGACGATCTACGCCTCGGACCTACAGTTCGATTCGCCGTATAACACCTATCGCCACGCCGGTCTGCCGCCGGGGCCGATTGCCAATCCCGGTGTGGCCGCGCTGCGTGCCGCACTGGCTCCGGCGCACACCAACTACCTCTACTTCGTCGCCGATGCTGCAGGACACAGTCGATTTTCCGCCACGCTCCAACAGCACGACCAGCAGGTCGCAAGCTACCGCCGAGCTGTGAATCCGCCTCCACCCTCTCCCATACCAGCCCATAAGCGCGACCATCCCCACGCAAGTCCTCATGCTAGTTCCAATGTCCGCGCCCACTCTCTTTCCCGTTAATTCACAACAATTCCGACCAATCTCCCGCATTCAATTCATTTTGAAGCAGGTTCAGTAGATAGACGGACAGGGAGCGATTGGCAGAATAGTCCCCATCCGTACCGCTGGCCAGCTATACTCTATGTTGGTGCCAATGAAGATTAAACATGCCGTCGCCGTAGCTCTGCTCGCCCTGACTCCGGCGCTTACCGGTTGTATTAGGTACCACACGCGCTCTGTCATCAAGACGCACCCGCCGGAGATCGTTCTCAACTCAACCCTCGACCAGTTGCTGCAGCAACTGAACGCCCGCAATGCCGCGCTGCAGAGCATGACGCTCTACGTCCAGATTCAGATCAGCACGACAGACAGCCTACAGGGTGTGGTCAAGGACTGGCACGCCCTGGACGGCAACGTCATCATCGGTAACCCTGATAAGATTCGCGTACTGCTACAGGTACCGG
>CAZPZL010000076.1:0-9349 GCA_964590925.1 uncultured Granulicella sp. | reverse complement strand
CTGATCCCGCGCCATCTAATGACTGCTACGGTCGCGGCTGTGATGCTCCTGTCGGTCGCGGCTCCGCTGGCCATCGCGCAGACGCCCACCATGATTGTGCTGCACGCCATGCCGCAGGGCGTCAAGAAGGGAGATGGCTACCCTGTACAGAAGGCGCTCACTCAGGACGAAATCGGCGAAATCCGTCTCAATCACAAGCCAGTGCCAATCGTCTCGGTCGATCCGCTACTGAGAGGACCGCACACGCTACAGATTATGGTTCTTTTCGATTCCATGCAGAGCATTGGTGGCAATGGACAGTTTGATTCGATCAAGAAGTTCTTCGACTCCATGCCCCCGAACGTCGAGATCGGCGTCGGCTGGATGCTACAAAGTAAAGTCAAAGTGGTGCAGACTTTAACTACCGACCGCAAGCTGGTCGACAGCGACACGGTCCTGAAACAACATAAGCTGGCGGAGGCGGCCAACCCGCAGAATGCAAATGGCAATATCTACTCCTGCCTACGCGATCTCTCCGCCCACTGGCCGGGGGGAAACGATCCCACCAAGATACGCGCCATCCTCATGTTCTCCGACGGCCTTATCAGCAGCAACGCACAGGCGCAGGGCGGCGATCAGCTGAATCCCGACGTCGATGGTGCATCGCAACTCATGCAGCGATACGGAGTTCTTCCCTATCCCTTCTACTATCAAGACAATCCTGAGCCTACGGGGCACCCTTCGGGCGGCTATCTCGAAGGGCAGGAGCACTACACCCAACTGGTAGCCGATACCGGCGGTTATGCACTGTACGAGGGCCAGTTCTCCCCCGGCAGTTTCGATCCGCTGCTCAACCGGTTGTACTCCGAGCTGCAAAATGCAGTAGTCGTTACGGTCAACTCTCCAGACAAGCCCACCAAGCAGGAGTCGCTGGATGTCGCCTCGAAGAGAACGGGCTATAAGATATTTGGCCCTGACACCGTAACCATAGGAAATACGATCAAGAAGTAGCTCCCGCTGACAGCAACCCGAGTCGGCAATCCGAGACAAAGTTGAGGGCGAATCCGCATTGCGGCGTTCGCCCTCAACTAATTTAATTGCCTTAGCATAAAGACCGCTCTTATGCCATCGTGCGATACTTACACACGATATGTATAAACGAGTCCTGCTCAAACTCTCTGGAGAAGCCCTGGCCGCAGGCGCTGGCTTCGGCATCGACGCCATCTTCATCCACAAGGTTGCCGCTGAGATTGCCGCCATTCACGCCCTCGGCTGCGAGATCGGAATCGTCGTCGGAGGAGGAAATTTCTTCCGCGGCGTAGCGCAGCAGGCCATCGACATGGACCGCGTCGCCGCCGACCACATGGGCATGCTCTCGACCGTCATCAACGCCATCGCCTTGCAGGACGCCATCGAGAAGCTCGGCCTCTTCTGCCGCGTCATGAGTGCCATCGCCATGCACGAGGTTGCCGAACCTTATATTCGCCGCCGCGCAGTCCGCCATCTGGAGAAGGGCCGCATCGTCATCTTCGCCGCCGGAACCGGCAACCCGTTCTTCTCCACCGACACCGCGGCCAGCCTGCG
The DNA here is from genome assembly GCA_964590925.1 of uncultured Granulicella sp. Lineage (GTDB taxonomy): Bacteria > Acidobacteriota > Terriglobia > Terriglobales > Acidobacteriaceae > Edaphobacter. The sequence continues at coordinate 7,786 of CAZPZL010000076.1, read as the reverse complement.
CGCCATGGAGATGAAGGCCGAAATCCTGCTCAAGGCCACCTCGGTCGACGGCATATACTCCGCCGACCCCAAGACCCACCCCGATGCCACCCGCTTCGCCACTATCTCTTACGACGAAGTGCTGCGCCTCAACCTGAAGGTGATGGATACGACCGCCGTCAGCCTTTGCCGCGACAACAACATGCCTATGATGGTCTTCAGCATGAAGGAGCCGGGTAACATCGCCCGCGTCATCCAGGGCGAACCCCTCGGCTCCCTCGTCACCCCGTAGGCTGCGTCGATAAGAATCCGCTTTTTGCAAACGATTTTTCAAAAAAATCTCTTGCGCCCCTCCAAGAATGGCGTATCATTTTCGGCATGAACTGCCGATTATCCATTTCGTTCCTGCTTCCTCTGGTCTACCTTGCTGGCTGCAAGGTCGTCGGCACTCCCACGACTCAGACTACTGCCTCATCGTCCTCCTCCATCGCTGGCAACTGGCAGATCCAGTCCGGCACGGCGATTACCTCGCCGCCCACCGCACCATATCTGGTCGGTGCTTTGGAAGGCTCCGACTCTGCCCTCACCGGCACTTTTACTACTACGCAATCCAGCACTGTAAGCCCAACGGTTGAGAGCTATTCTGGTACCTACGACGCTTCAACTGGTAGCCTCAGCCTTGACTTCAGGGATCTCTCAACATCCGAAGAGATCACAGCGGAACTTTCTGTTCCTACGGATCCAACCACTCTTTCTACCGGCACCCTCCACATTCTGTGCATTCCATGCACCAACACTGGAATCTCGACTTCGGTCGTTGGCGTAGAGGTCGCACCGCTCAACGGCACCTATACCGGCACCCTCAGCGGAACTCTCAACACCTACACTCTGAGCAACCCCACGCAGAGCACCCCCACACCGGTCACCGGCACAGCCAGCGTGACACTCACACAGTCCAACACTCCTAACTCAAGCGGCCAGTTCCCCCTCCATGGAATACTTACAATCTCTTCGATCAGCGGCCTTGACACATTCACCATCAGCGAAATCAGCGGTGCGTCATGGCTCAATGGCACAGTCAGCGGCGTCAGTTTCACCATTGCCAGTTCACCCCCCTGCTCTGGGAGCTTTGATGGCATCTGCACGATAATCGGTGGGTATATTCCAGTCAGCTTTACCGCTTCGACCAACCCCAGTGCTACACAGATCACTATTTCCAATCTTAATTTCAGCAATGTCGGGGTGGAAGCAACTAACATTACTTTGTCGGGAACCCTCACCCTTCAGTAACCCTTGATCCGCGTTCATCCGTGCCGATCCGCAGTGATCTTTGCTTCTAAAATCGGTGCCCGGCCGCTGCGCATCGGTGTTAAGTTTATCTCCACCTGCGAAGCGGATTTAGATCGGTTCCCGTAATGGTGTGGATCGTAGTCAAACGACAAATAGCAGATTCCGCTTCGCTACGGATTGACAAAAATCTGGGCTACACAACGACGGAAGCCCCCACAGAGGGGGCCTTCGTTCGCTACATGATTGTTTTACAGCAGATGCCGACGGTTCCCTACGGAATGATGGTCTGCGAAGCGTGCGATCCCGCCGCCACCGAGATAATAGCGGTGGGTTGTCCCGATGTGGGGAACGGCGAGTTCTGGACGCCATCGAGGCCGCCCGTATTGACGTTGATCTTCTCCCCAGTAATAGTGTTGTCCAGATTGTCTGCCGTGAACAGGAAGGTCCCCACCGCAGGATCAATGGTCACGCTGATCGGGCCCGCGCCGGTTGGAGTCGCATAGGCTCCAATCGCGCTCGATGGCGCTCCGGTTGCCGCGTCGATCATGTAACCCTGCATACTGCTCGCGTTGAAGTTCACCACATAGATCAATCTGCCGGTCGGATCGATGGTCAGGTTGGTCGGGTAGAGTCCGGTGGGAAATGGCCCGTTGAGCATCGCGGTCAACGCGCCGCCGCCCCCAGCCAAGGTCCCACCGCTCACCGTATACGCAATCAACTGATTCGATGCCCGATCCGTCACATAGACGAAGCGTGAGGTCGGCTCTTCGGCGATGGCGCTGGGGACCACTCCTGCAGCCGTTCCCCCCGTCACCACCGAACTACCCGGAGCACCGGTAATTGTGGTTCCGAGAACCGGCGTCAGCGCTCCGGTTGACGTGTTCTGCGAGAAGCCCAGAATCAGCCCAGCGGTTGCGGTCTGCCGTCCCACCACATAGACAAAGTGGTTGTAGTAGCTGGTCGTGATGCCCACCGGATTGTTCCCCACCGGCTGTAGGGAGACCGTGCCCAGTGAGTTGTCGCCATTGACCGGGAAGATCGAAACCACTCCGGTGCCCGACGTCGCACCCGCGACATAGCTGTTGGTCACATACAGAAACGCGCCCTGCGGGTCTATGGCCAGCGCTGTCGGATGCGCGCCCCCGGTCGCATACGTGTGTTGCGAGACGAGCGTTCCGTTGCTCTGGACCGCGAACCACTGCACCGTCGAGTCGCCCTGATTGACCACATAGACGAACTTTCCGCTGGGCGAGGCGACCAGCGCAACCGGGTTGTTGCCCGCGGCTACTGGAGAGCCAATCTGGCCCAGCGCGCCCGAGTCAAAGTCGATCGCATACTGATCGATCACGCCTGGATTGGTCTGGTTTGTCGTCATATATACATACCCGACCGTGTAGTCGAGCGAGCAGGACGCTAGTCCCAGAACCATCGCCGCAGAGACCACCGAGAGCTTTGCCGTTCGTCCGATCATTTGCAAATTCATCTGATTCCTTCATCCCGGCAGCCTTGGCCACCTGCTGAAAATCCAATCCTGCTCGTTACTGCACCAGCACCGATACCGCACCAGACGCCATCGGCAATCTGATTTCGATTCAACATTAGCGCAGAGGAAACGCCGGAACTGTCACTAGACAGGTCGGCAGAGCGCTGCCGCTGAAGGGCGTCCCCGGAATCTGATCCAAGCTGCCGTCCTGCTGATTCAACTGCACGCCCGTAACATTGCCGCCAAGCTGGTTCGAAGTGTACAGATACTCCCCGTGGCTTGGACCCGAGTTGGTCGGCGCGCCAATCACTGCCGCGCAGGTCGGTCCCGTGCCAGTCTGCATGGTGGGCGTTACGGACGAGCGCACCGGTAGTCCGCTCGCGTTCAGCGTATATCCATCAAGAGTATTGGCGGTGTAGGCCGTCACATAAAGATACTTTCCGCTCAGGTCGAAGGTCATGCCCATCGGTCCGGCGTCGGTCTGCGCCTGCGTCTGCGTCGTTCCAATCAAACTCGGAACACCGTTGGTCAACGTGTAAGCCCACACCTGATTTAGCGTCTGGTCGGTAACATACAGATGCGTCCCGGTCGAATCGGCCAGAATCCCGCTCGGAGTCGTCCCCGATGCGAATCCAGTCGAAGCCACATTGCCTGAGTTGATCGTCACTCCCGGCAGTGCCGTCAGCGCTCCCGTCGACGTGGTCTCCTTGAAGCCGATAAGATTCACCGTAGTCGCCGAGTCCTGCTCGATCACATAAACGTAGCTGCCCGATGAGTTAGTGACGGTCGTAATCCCCACCGGGTTGCGCCCCACAGGAACATCGTTCAAACCAGCGACCGTAACCGGTGTCCCCAGAGTGTTGTCCGAGTTAATGGGAAAGATCGTGATTCCGCCCGGTCCAGGATTGGCTGGCGTATACAGCTCTGAGCCGTTGGGATTGCTGGCGGTGGGCTGATTGTTCTGATAGGTAAAAGTCACATAAAGGAACTTGCCAGACGCATCAATGGCCGCCGCCGTAGGCAGGCTTCCCGTGGTGTTGTAGGTGTGCTGGGGATACAACTTGCCGTCGGTCCCGATGGCGAACTCCACCACATCGGAGTCTAAGTTGTTGACCGTATAAAGAAACAGATCGCTTGGCGCAACCACCAGAGCCACCGTGTCTCGTCCGCCCGCGTCGATCGGCGAATCTGGCAGAGCACGCAGAAGTCCCGACTGATAGTCCACCTGATAGCCGTTAATCAGCCCATGGGGAAGCGCCTTTGAGGTCGTCATGTACACATACGCAGCGGTGTAGTCATTGCTGCATGACGTGACGCCGAGCGCCAGTGCCAGAGACAACATCGAAGCCGTACCTGCGCGGCCGATCAGTTTCAACTTCATGCGATTCCATAGCTCCAGGGCAAGATCATTTCCGTCCCCATCCCGAACGGAAGAGGCAAAAGTTCACGCCGCACCCGCCCGTCCCGCATTCGACCGCCGACTGCAATCCCGGCGGTCCGGCTGCGCGCTGCCGCGCAGCCTTTCCTAGTCTACGTTTCCGCTGACGGCAAGACACGTCGAAAGACCAGTTGCCGTGAACACCGATCCGCGCGACAGATCAGATAATTGTCCGGTGTTCTGGTTTATGAATTTCCCGGTCACGGTGCCATCGTAGTTGTTCGACGTATAGACGTACTGGTTCGATGGATCTTCCACCATGCAGACCGGCCCATTGCCAACGGGATAAGGATTGCTCGTATCGGAGATCGGCACCAGCGTCCCGGTAGTCTGAATCACAAACGCCGAGATCGTGCTATTGGCATTGTTTGAATTGGTCGTTCCGTGATTCAGAACATAGAGGAACTTATTCTTCGAGTCCGTCATACTGTAGACCGGATTGGAGGTCAGAGCCAGATTGGGCACCGCGCCAGAGGCCTGCGGGCTCAACGAGCAGCCGGTTCCTATCGTATAGGGCATAATCGTTCCCGGAACTGATCCCGAGCCAGCATCGGTCAGAAAGACATAGTTGCCACTAACATTGATCGAACTCAGCTTGGTTAAGCCAGTGGGAATCGCAGGTGTGCTGGAATAGACCGTAAGCTGCCCGTTGCTGCTGAGAATCAAGGGATAGAGGGTCTGATCGGCCGAGTCAAGCGTATACAGGCAGGAACCGCTGGTGCGGAAGGTCGTCGGAGCCTGACCCACCTCAAAGTAGTTGGTTTTTTGCCCGGCATTTGGTCCAGAAGGAATAGTTACCGACTGGTTCAACACCAACTGCAACCGCCCGGTGCTTCCATCAACGCCGAAGACCGCAACGTCTCCATCTCCCGGCTTCGACAGCCCATCAACTGGAGCTTGTGCATCAAGCACATACAGGAAGTTTCCAGCTCCGCCGCCCACCGCCCAGATCGGCGTACCCCCGGGTGTGCTGTATGTGTTCTGGAAGGTCAGAACGCCATCCTCTCCGACCGCGAAGACCGCGATATTGCCGTCGTGGTTACTGACGCCGCTGGAGTTGACCGTGCCCTTGTTGACCACGAAGACAAAGTTTCCGCCCGCGCTCACAGAAATTGCCACCGGGTTCGACCCCGCCGAGGTGTACGGCGAGTTAACCATTCCGGTCAGATTACCCGTGTAGTCGTCAATCTTGAAGCCGGCGATCTGGTTGTACTGCGATCCCAGAACCCACATAAAGCCGACCGTGTAGCCGCCGCACGCCGACATGCCCAGCACTACCGCCATGGATACAACCAGGGCCTTTGAAATCCGGCCAATCCTACTCAACGTCATGTGCTTCCTTAATCCTCGCTGGCGGCCCAAATGCGACGCCGTTACTGCGAGTAACTCCTGAAGATACGAAACCTGATCTTATTGTAGAAGGTGAGAAGACTTTGCGCCACTTTCGAAAAAAACAGTTCTACGCAATTTGAATGGTTTAACGACACAGCCCAGAGTAAGCTCATGGCTGTTTTGCAAGTTTGCCTTCCGCCTCAACAATCAACTGCACTTAAAAAATCTTCATGTGTATTGTCAGGTACTTCTTTGGGTCCTGCCGAATCGTGGTCACCAGCGTGGTGCTCTCGGTCAGCAGCTTGTTCACGTTGACGTACGCCGCGTCGTCTGTGGCCAGTTTGCCCAGCGTTCCTTTGCCTTCGCTGATGGCCGTCACCAGTGCGTCGGTCTTGGTCAGCGCATCATTCAGACTACGCGCAAACGCTGGATCCTTAATTAGCATTCCAACCGATCCCTTGCCTGCATCGGCGTCCGACAGAATCGAGTTCAAGTGCGCGAGCGATTCGTTTGCATTGTTATAAAGCGCGTCGTTGTTCAACGCTTTACCCGCGCTTCCCTTGCCGTTCTGTAGTCCCTTGGTGATGTCGTCGACGCGCGTGATGGTATCGTTCAGCCGGTTGTACATCTCGGCGTTGTCGTTGAAGAATTTGCCCACCGTATTGTCATTGCTGTTCAGCTTCACAGTCAGCTTGTTGATCTGATCGGCCGACGCGGTGAACTTGTCATACAGCGCGGGATTGGTCAGCAACTGTCCGAACGATCCCTTGCCCGACTGCATATTGTCGACCACCGAGTTCAACTTAGCGAGCACCACGTTCAGGCTCTCGATGGTTCCCTGACTGGCCTTCACCACATCCTGAATGCTGGGCGTCTCCAGCGTCTTCAACTCGTCGCCATCGTTTAGCTCCGGCCCGGTTGCAACCTGACTGTTGATGTCAACCACCGTATCGCCGAGTACGCCAACCGTGGTCAGTGCGGCGGTCGAATCCGCGTGCAAGCTGCTCTGATACTTGCTGTCCAGCTTCATCGTCACCATCACTGGTGTCAGCTTGCGCTCCGGGGAGATCACCACTCGGATGTCCTTGACCACACCGATCGTCACCCCTTCAAGGTTGACCGGTGCGCCCTGCTTCAGCCCCGCCGAATTCTCAAAGTAGGTCGTCACTGTCAGCTTGCGGGAAAAAACTCCCAGCCCTGACGCACTGGTCATCAGAAACAGCAGCACGGTCAGGATCACCGTTGAGACCAGCACGATCACCCCGACCTTTAACTGCGACCATTGGACCTCTTGCTGGCTGGGCATAACCCTCCTTGAAACCTCTCAGCAAAATCTCGCGACCAAAGTCTCACGACAGGCCATCCGTAAGTTGCGAACTCCGCGCAACTTGAATGGCACAAGCGACATCGGAGCTTGGACAACATTGGACCTTGTTCAAAGGGTACCATTCCCCGCCCGCTCTCTGCATTCCCTGCGCAAGCTTTTTCACGCCGATTCCTAGCATTTTCATGCCGATTCCTAGATAGATGCCATCTCTAGCCGCTGCGTCTACCTCCAGTTCGGGCAGATGCGCGCCGCACGCTCTACACTGGAGTCACAATGATCCTTGGTGTCGGCACAGACCTGATCGAAATCGAGCGCATTGCGCAAAGCGTCACTCGCTTCGGCGAGCGCTTCCTCCACCGCGTCTACACCGCGCGCGAGATTGCCTATTGCCAGAGCAAACGCAACGCCGCCGAGAGCTTCGCCGCGCGCTTCGCCGCCAAGGAGGCTGCAGCCAAAGCCCTCGGCACTGGCATCAGCCACGGCATCAGTTGGCTGGAGATCGAGGTCGTTCGCCAGCCATCGGGCAAACCCACGCTGGAATTGAGTGGCCGCGCCCTTGATCGCGCCCGCAGGCTCGGCGTCACTCGCTCCTCGCTAAGTCTGACTCACAACAAAAAACTGGCTCTGGCGTTCGTAGTAATGGAAAACTAGAGAATCTTCCATCCGTCACATGACTACAGTGCATGCAACACCATCACGCCACGGCATGTTGGCTCCGATGAACTCACCAGCGGCAAAGTATCTTCACGTCGCGGTGATACATACATCATGCAATCGCTCGACATTCAGGGATTCACGTACGAACAACGCCACGGCCTGCTCCCCGAGCTTACGACGGCCTTCAGCAACTGTGGCGGATGGGTTCTGGAGCGCAAGACCCTCTCGCCCACCAACATGGAGTTCCGCGTCGAGATTCAACTGCTTGCCGCGCTTGAGC
>CAZPZL010000075.1:0-9384 GCA_964590925.1 uncultured Granulicella sp. | reverse complement strand
TCCACTCGTACATGGGGAAGTCGGTGACCCAGCAGAACTTGAAGTCGGCGGCGGTTCCCGTCTGCTCGAAGAGCCTGTGCTTGTCGGCGTACTTGGCGCCGAGCTGAAGACGCAGCGCGCCGACGCGCTTCCAGATCCACTGTGGATCGTAGTTCCACGAGGCGGGCGTGCCGAGCTTGGGCGTGACCACGGTAACGAGATCGCCTGAACTAAGCGCGTCGACACCGAGGCCAGTAGCCAGCGCGACGCTGATAGCATCGGCCAGAGGCGCAAAGTCCGGACTGGTGCGCAGGCGAACGGTGTCCAGCAGGTCGAGGCCGCAGTCGCCGAATCCAGCGCGTACTTCATTGAGCAGCTTCTTACGCTCTGTGCTGCTGATCTCGCCGACGCCGGGGATGATGAAGCCGAGGATGGGCAGCTCCTGCTCGATCTTCAGCGTGGTGCGCAGCTCGGGCGGCAGCAGCTCGCTGAGCGATACCATCGCCGGAAGCCGCATGTCCGGTTTGTCGATGCCGTAGTTGCGAATCGCCTCGTCGTAGGTCATGTGGACAAAGGGAGGGGTGAGCCGGATTCCGGCGGCGTTGAACGCGGCGGTGAGGAAGCCCTCGGCCGTGCGGAAAATGTCGCTCATCTGCGGGAAGCTCATCTCCAAATCGATCTGGGTAAACTCCGGCTGGCGGTCAGCGCGCAGATCTTCGTCGCGGAAGCAGCGGGCAATTTGGAAGTATTTGTCGAAGCCGGAGATCATCAGAATCTGCTTGAAGATCTGCGGCGACTGCGGCAGCGCATAGAACGTCCCCGCATGAACGCGGCTGGGAACAAGGTAGTCGCGCGCTCCCTCCGGCGTCGAGCGCGTCATAAACGGCGTCTCAATCTCCAGAAATCCTTCGCCGACAAGGAAGTTGCGAATCGCCATAGCCACACGGCTGCGCAAGGCGAAGTTCTTCTGCATCTCCGTCCGCCGCAGGTCGAGGTAGCGATACTTCAGGCGCACCTCTTCATTCGCGATAGCGTCTTCCGCAGGCGAGAAGGGCGGCGTCTTGGCCTCGTTGAGCAGCAGCAACTCACTGGCAACGACTTCGATGTCACCGGTCGGCATGTTGGGATTCTCCAGCCCCGCCTCGCGCTTACGCACGCGACCCTTGACCGCGACAACGTACTCCGAACGCGCAGCCTCTGCCTTGGCGTGCGCCTCAACGGCCTTCTCGTGGTCGATGACGACCTGCGTAATCCCCGTGCGGTCGCGCACGTCGAGGAAGATAAGGTTGCCGTGATCTCGCCGCCGGTTCACCCAGCCCATCAGAACGACATCTCGCCCCGCGTCATCCGCGCGAAGCTCGCCACACATCCCGGTCCGTTGCAAAGTTCCTAGAAAGTCTAAAGTCATCTTTTCCTTCGATTCCATCAGGCGCGGAGCGCCTTTGCCAACTCAGCCTGAGCGATCTTCGTCTGCTCGCCGGTTGCAAATGTCTTTACTGTAAGGATACTGGAGTGCAGTTCATCTTCGCCAAGAATCACAATTCTTCGCGCAACTTTGTCCGCTGCCTCAAAGGATTTTTTCAGGCGGAAGCTGCCGTCGCCGACCTCGACCGATAATTCAGCCCGCCGAAGTTCACGTGCCAAAGCCAGAGCCGCAGGGTTGCGCTCCACGCCCATCGGAGCGATATAGACGTCGAGTTTTTTCTCGCTCGCTGCGCCGCCTGCGGCTTCTGCCTGAGCCTGCAAGGTAAGAATCAGCCGGTCCTCGCCGATGGCGAAGCCGATGCCGGGAGCCTTGGGGCCGCCCAGCATCTCGGAGAGGCCGTCGTAGCGGCCACCGCCGAGGAGGGCGTTCTGGGTGCCGAGGCCGCTGCCGTCGGGCACCGTAAACTCGAAGGTCGTGCGGGTGTAGTAGTCGAGGCCGCGGACGAGGCGCGGATTGACGGTGTAGGGCACGCCGCAGGCGTCCAGCGCGGCGCGAACGGCGGCGAAGTGCGCGCGCGAGTCCTCGTCGAGATAGTCGGCGATCTTGGGCAGACCGTTGATAAGCTCCTGATCAGCTGGCTCTTTGGAGTCCAACACGCGCAGGGGATTGGTCTCCGCGCGCCGCTGATTGTCCTCGCACATCTGGTGCTTGATCGGCGCCAGCGCCTCGCGCAGAGCGGCGTTGTAGCGCCTGCGATCCTCGGTCGAACCGACAGAGTTGAGCTGCAACTGCCAGCCCTTCACGCCCAGTTCGTCGAGCAGCGTCGCCAGCATCTCCAACACCTCGGCGTCGCGCAGTGGGCTTTCGGCTCCGCTCGAAACCGGACCCAGAACCTCGACGCCGATCTGCCAGAACTGCCGGTATCGCCCGCGCTGCGGGCGCTCCCGCCGAAACTGCGGCCCTATGTAGTACAGCTTCTGCAACTGCCCCGAATCGCCCAGCTTGTGCTCGATATAAGCCCGCACAACGCCAGCGGTGTTCTCCGGGCGAAGGGTGAGGCTTTGGGCCTTTTCCGACTGCGCTCGCGCCCGATCTTCCCAGGTGTACATCTCCTTGGAGACGATGTCGGTCTCCTCGCCGACGCCGCGGGCGAAGAGCTGGGTGTCCTCGAAGATGGGGGTGCGAATCTCCCCGAAGCCGTAGCGGGCGAAGACCGAGCGGGCGATGGCTTCTACATGGTTCCAGAGTGCGGTATCGGGCGGCAGCAGGTCGCGCGTTCCACGGACAGCTTTCAGGGAATTGGTCTGCTTAGACATTATCTTTCAGTGTAACGAAGAGCAGCCTCTGGGTGCGAGCCCGTCCGATTTATGCTGGATGCGGATCGGGCTGCATCGTTCTACGCGCAGAATTCGTCTAATATATAAGTAGCCGCGGCACGGTTGGTCGCGCGCGAAGGAAGTGGGCGGCAACATCCCCGCGGATTGGGTGACGGCTTGGCAGGTTTGAGCTGGCACAGTGAATCCGCTGCACGCCTGGTACGAAGTGCTTTCAACATCCCCGTCTTGCGGTGGTTCTCTCTCTGCGATCAGCAGATGCGGAGGCATCGGCGAGACTGAAGGCGGAAGAGCGTGAATGGACTGTTATTGGACGAGGCCTCAATTGAGGCCGTAGACGAGAGTTGTTCGCTGGACCACTATCTGGTACAGCCGGACGAGTCGATGGACGAACGCATTCGCGTGGCCAAGGAGAGGCTACGCGGGCAGGTGATTGTGCTGGGGCACCACTACCAACGCGACGAGGTGATCCGCTTTGCCGACTTCACCGGCGACAGCTACAAGCTGTCGAAGGCTGCGGCCGAAACTGATGCGCGCTACATGGTATTCTGCGGCGTACACTTCATGGCTGAAACGGCTGACGTTCTCTCTAAGCAGAGCCAGCAGGTAATTCTGCCCGATCTGAATGCAGGCTGCTCAATGGCCGATATGGCTGAGATCGGTCAGGTCGAGGATTGCTGGGAGTCGCTGGAACGGCTGGGCTTGACAGCAGGCGCGGGGATTCTGCCGCTGACCTACATGAACTCTGCGGCGAACATCAAGGCCTTCTGCGGCGAACGCGGCGGGCTGGTCTGCACCTCGTCGAACGCCGGAGCGGCCTTTGAATGGGCCTTCGCGCGCGCAGGGAAAATTCTCTTTCTACCGGATCAGCATCTCGGTCGCAATACCGCGTTTGCAATGGGGATTCCGCTGGCCGAGATGGTGGTGTGGGACCCATACCAGATCAATGGTGGCGTTGCGCCGGATCGGCTGCGCACGGCGCGGGTGATCCTTTGGAAGGGACATTGCAGCGTGCATCAGCGCTTTCTGCCGGAGCACGTCGACCGCGTGCGGCGCGAGGATCCGGGGATGCTGGTGATCGTACACCCGGAGTGCCGCTGGGAGGTATGCCAGAAGGCCGACGCGCAGGGTTCGACCGAGCGGATTATCGCACTGATCGAACAGGCACCGGAGGGCGCGAGTTTCGCCGTCGGAACCGAGATTCATCTGGTGAATCGTCTAGCCAAACGCTTCGCGCCGCTGGGCAAGCGAGTGATTACACTGGATGATGCGGGCTGCCTGTGTACGACAATGTATCGCATATCGCCTCAGCATCTGGCGTGGACGCTGGAGAATCTGTTAGTCGGACGCGTGGTGAACCGCATCCAAGTTGAGGACGAGGCAAAACACTGGGCACGCGTTGCGCTGGATCGGATGCTGGAGATCAAACGGTGAGCAAGGTATTTACATTGAGCGAGGCCCAGACACTGCTGCCGGTTGTCGAAGCGCTCATGCGCAAAGCGCAGGCGGCAGGTCTGCAGGCCGGAATGCTGGAACGAGAGATGCAATCACTCAACCAGCGCATCTTCATGTCGGGCGGAATGCACGTCGACGTAGCCAAGGCGGCGCGGCGACGAGCAGAGCGCGAGCGATCCTTGCAGGAGGTGCGCGACACGCTGGCCGAGCTGGAGGAGATCGGTGTGCAGGTGAAGGACCTAGATAAGGGGCTGCTGGACTTTCCGTCCGTGATGGATGGGCAGGAGGTTCTGCTCTGCTGGAAGCTGGGCGAGAGCGAGATCGGCTTCTGGCACACGGCCGACGAGGGCTTCGCTGGTCGCAAGCCGCTGGATGGGCGGCACGGAAAAACAGAGTGGGAACGGCTGAACTGAAGGCGACACATCGGTGGCACAGATTGAGTCAGAAAACACCTGCATGGGCTCAACTCGCAAGAGGTCAATGCGCGAAAAACAGGTTCCGGCGACCCAGCTTGCAACCCTTTGCCAAAATATACATCTATATAGAGCAAGTACTTTCGCCAACGAGAACACACGGTGAACGGGAAATTTACCTCTGTGGGATGTGCGCGGAGAAAAAAGTTGAAAGTATCTCTGCATGGCAGCGTGGAATTCCTCGTTGGGATATTCTAACTTGGTCGTTAGTTTAGTAGTCCGGTGACTTTGTTTAGTAGTTTGACAATTTAACAGAAAGCAGTCCTGTAAGGAGATTGATAACGATGCTACAAATTGGTGATAAGTTTCCTGAGTATTCCGTGACGGCTACGATTTCAACCGATAAGGACGAGGCCAAGGCGTTTACCACTATTACCGAAAAGTCCTACGAGGGCAAGTGGAAGGTCTACTTCTTCTGGCCGAAGGACTTTACCTTTGTCTGTCCTACGGAGATTGCGGCGTTTGGCAAGTTGAACGGAGAGTTTGCTGAGCGCGACTGTCAAATTCTGGGCGGCAGCACGGACAATGAGTATGTTCATGCTGCCTGGCGCACACATCACGCAGACTTGAAGGATCTTCCCTTCCCCATGCTCTCCGATATTCGCCATGAGTTGAGTGCGGCGCTGGGCATTTTGGATAAAAAGGCGGGCGTGGCACAGCGAGCGACATTTATCGTTGACCCGGAAAATATTATTCGGTTTATCTATGTTACGGATCTTTCAGTCGGGCGCAATCCTCAGGAGGTACTGCGCGTTTTGGATGCATTGCAGACCGATGAGTTGTGCCCCTGCAACTGGCATAAGGGAGACGATACGCTCTAGTTCTCCAATGAGATATTAATATTTAGGCGCGGCGGCTGGTACAGGATGCGCCTATTATTGCTAATTACTGAAAATATTTTCATAGAATAGGAAATTATCATGGCTCTGGAAGAATTGATTGGTTCGCTGCCGGAATATGCGAAGGATTTGAAGCTGAATTATTCCTCGCTGGTGAAGCAGAACACGGAGTTGACGCCGGTGCAACTTTGGGGCACCGTGGTTGCGGCGGCCATCGCCACACGCAACGGAGAGCTGACGGCAGCGGCCATTGCCGAAAGCGGAGCAGTGCTGTCATCTGATGCGTTGAAGGCGGTCAAATCTGCCGCGGCGATCATGGGCATGAACAACGTCTACTACCGCTTTCATCACCTGACCAAGAACGAGAAGTACGCAACGTTACCTGCACGGTTGCGGATGAACGCTCTGCGAGGGCACGCAGTGGAGGCTGTGGACTTCGAGTTGTGGTGCCTGGTGGTGAGCGCCATCAACGCCTGCGACAAATGCGTGGATGCGCACGAGAGGGTTCTGCGCGAGAAGGGCGCAACCGAGGAGCTAATCAACGCGGCAGTACGCGTGACAGCGGTGCTCCACGCGATTGGCGCGGTGTTGGACTCGGAGCGGGCAGCGCCAACAGCAGAGTAGGTCGTGGCGCAAGTTGTGTTTGTACCCTTCTCGTTATTCGCGAAGAAGGTCATCGTCGAATGTAGCGTCGTCCGACGAGGTGAAATTCGCCGCTGACGACGCGGGCAATCGCCTCGGAATAGGCGATGTGCTCCTCGGCCAGAATCCGCGACGAGAGCATCTGCTCAGTGTCGTCGTCGAGAACCGGCACCGAGCGTTGCAGAATGATCGCGCCGTGGTCCATCTGCTCGTCGACGAAGTGGACGGTGCAGCCCGCAATCCTCACCCCATACTGCAACGCCTGCCCCTGCGCGTCGAGGCCCGGGAAGGCAGGCAGCAGCGCCGGATGAACATTCAGAATGCGATTGGGAAATGCACGCACAAACTGTGGCGAGAGGATGCGCATGTATCCAGCCAGACATACCAAGTCGACGCCGTGCCGCTCGAGCGTGGCAATTAGTTCCGCGTCCTGCTCGACGCGCTTGCGTCCAGCCGATGGAATAGCGAAGGCAGGCAGGCCACGATCACGAGCGGCCTTAAGCCCAGCAGCGTCGGGCAGGTTTGACAGCACCACAGCAATCTCCGCACCATTAAGACGCCGTTCTTGGATTGCGTCCGCAATGGCAATGAAGTTCGAACCACGTCCAGAGAGCAGAATTCCGAGTCGCTGCAAGCTGTAATCCCTCCATTATGATCCTACTGCACTTGGATTTTGAGCGCAGCAGGTTAGGCCCAAGGGTGTCATCAAATTAGTTATATAAGCGGGGTGGTGGCTAATGGGATGGGGTAACCAGCGCTACGCTGCCTGACGGATTGGCTGCAGTACGGAGATGGTATAGTTCTTCGGTGGATGGCGATTGCGTGGCTGACGGGTCAGGACAGTGCGAGACAGTGCGAAATGGCAGGCTTCTGGCGCTGCCAGCCACGGTTGCATTTGCTTCACTGATGCTATATCTAGCGGTCGTGTTGGGGCTATTCATGGCAATTCTGCACCGTAACGGTGGAGTCTTTACCTATACGCTGGACGACCCCTACATCCACCTTGCGCTGGCGGAGAAGATCGCGCAGGGGCACTACGGGATCAACCCGGGCGAGGCTTCGGCACCGTCATCGAGCATTGTCTGGCCGTTTTTGCTGGCGCCGGGAGCGCGCGAAGCGTGGGGAATGTATCTTCCACTGGTGCTGAATGCAATCTGCTGCGCGCTGGCAGCGTGGCGCATCGGACACATCATCGATGGTTGGGCGGTGGGGAGCGAATTGAGTTGGCTGGAACAGATGCTGCTGGCGATGGCGCTGATGTTGGTGGCAAATCTGGCTGGGCTGACATTTGTGGGGATGGAGCACGGGCTACAGGTGCTGTTGGCTATACTATGCGCCGAGGGGCTGATGAAAGCGTTTGCCGGTCAGCGGATTCCCTGTTGGTGTTTGGTTGCGGCTATAGTGGGACCAATGGTGCGTTATGAGAGCTTTGCACTGGTGGCGGCGGTGGCGATTGCGTTGGTGGGGCAGAGACGCGGTCGGACGGCAGCGCGGATGGCAGGGCTGAGCCTGATCGGTCCTGCGCTGTTCTCGATCTTTCTGGTCTTGCACGGTCTGTCGATGCTACCTAGCTCTGTGATGGTTAAGGCTCAACTTTACGCAACACAGAACAGTTCGTGGATGGCGATTGTACGCAGTATGTATTGGATTCCGGTGCATGAACCAGCGTGGTGGGTGCAATGGTCAGTGGCAGGATTGTTGGTATTTCTGTTGGTACGAGAGCGCGACCGGGTCCGGCGATTTGTGCTGGGTGGGGCGTTTCTGGCTGCGATTCTGCAAGTGGTGGTTGGGCGATCCTACTGGTTCCATCGGTATGAGGTCTATGCAATGATCTTTACCGCTATGGCGGCGACAACGGCGTTGGTCGAGCGAATAAAATGGTCGGACAAGCCGCGACTCTGGCGAGGCTTACTGGCAGCGGGGCTGCTGGGCGTGGGCGCGCCCTACGCGACGGCGCTGTGGCAGACACCGGCGGCAGCTGGCAACGTCTACGAACAGCAGTACCAGATGCACCGATTTGTAGCGGATTTCTATCGGCGGACGGTTGCGGTCAACGATCTGGGACTGGTCAGCTACCAACGGCCTGCGAACGTCTATGTGCTGGACCTCTTCGGACTGGCTTCTTCGGAGGCAGCGCACGAAAAGCACAAGAATGCTGGATGGATGGATGAGATAACGAATCGGCATCGGGCGGGGCTGGCGATGATCTATCCGGACTGGTACGAGGAGGGCGCGCCGGACGACTGGCAGCCGCTGGGAACGATGTGCATTACCGGCAATCTGGTATCGATCTCGCGCCGCTGCGTGGTCTTCTACAGCACAGCAGTAGGCGACACTGACGAGATGCAAAGCGAACTGGTGGAGTTTACACGAACGCTTCCGAAGAGCGTGAAGATGGCGCTGGGCAGGGATGCGAGCAGCGAGAAGCCGTAGCGCAGAATATCGTTGATATAGGCGCGACGGGGTTACAGCGTCTGGGCTACACTTGATTCATGTGCGGCATCGTCGGTTATATTGGTCCAAATCCTCCCGTTCCGATCATCATTGAAGGTCTGCGCCGTTTGGAGTATCGCGGCTACGACTCCGCTGGCATTGCCGTGGCCGGAGGCCCGCAGGGGCTGGAGCTGCGGCGTGCCCCGGGAAAACTGCGCAATCTGGAGGCCGTCATCGCAGAGCGGCCCATCTCGGGGACATTCGGCATCGGGCACACACGCTGGGCGACGCACGGTCGTCCGACGGAGGAGAACGCGCACCCGCATCGCGATGGCTCCGGAACACTCGTCGTTGTGCACAACGGCATCGTCGAGAACTATCTTTTACTGAAAGCCGAGTTGGTTGCCAAGGGGCACAAGTTCGCCTCCGAGACCGACACGGAGATTATTGCCCACCTGATCGAGAATGAGTTCAATCTCGCCCCCGCGCCGATTCTGCTGGAGCAGGCAGTGCGACGCGCCGTGAAGCGGCTGACAGGAGCTTTCGCAATCGGCGTTCTTTCGGCCAACGAGCCGAACAAGCTGGTGGCGGCGCGCTTCGGCCCACCCGCAGTGCTTGGCATCGGAGAAGGGGAGTTCTTTCTGGCATCGGACGTTCCGGGGATCCTGCATCACACGCGCAACATTCATTTCCTCGCGGACGGAGAGTTGGCGATCCTGACACCGAGCGGCATAGAGCTGACGGACTTCGACGGCGCACCCCTGTCGCTGAAGATTCAGCGCATCGCGTGGGATCCCATTCAA
>CAZPZL010000074.1:0-9430 GCA_964590925.1 uncultured Granulicella sp. | reverse complement strand
AATCAACGGTCACGGTCTGCGCCAGAATCGGCCTTCCGGCAAGAGCTGCGCCTAATGGTACTGTTGCCAGCATTCCTGCAAAAAATCTCATAGGTCCTCCAAACTAACAGAACAACGTAGGTTGTGGAATGAAGCTCCGCTTGGCACCGAGTCTAAAGACTCAGCTTGGCGAAGCAGGCGCCGCATCCGGTTCTGATTCTAAATACGTTGGCAGTATCCCATAAGATGCAGTTCATGCGTAGTTTTAATTCTAAAAAATTCACCGGTCCGAAGCGATATCGGCTTCTCTCTCCCTCAACGGCAAACATCGCGTAAACTTGAGTTTGGGCGAATCAGTGCCTGTGAAATTGCAACCTGTGAAATTCCAAAGGATGTCCAGCTTTGCTCAATCAAGTTCTAGCCAAGATCTTTGGTACCAGTAACGAACGCGCAGTCAAGAAGCTCCTGCCCACGGTCGACGAGATCAACTCGCTGGAGCCAGCGGTTCACGCACTCACAGACGATGAGCTGCGCGCCAAGACGGACGAGTTCCGCCAGCACATCGCCGACGCCATCGCAGCCGAGAAGATCGACCCAGCCGATGAGGACGCAGACGACCGCATTCGTGCAGCGGAAAAAGTTGCTCTCGATGCAATCCTGCCGGCGGCCTTTGCCGTCGTGCGCGAGGCAGGTCTACGCGCCGTCCAGATGCGTCACTTCGATGTACAGCTTATCGGCGGAATGGTTCTGCATCAGGGCAAGATCGCTGAGATGAAGACCGGCGAAGGAAAGACTCTGGTCGCCACGCTACCCTGTTATCTGAACGCACTGGCTGGCCACGGCGTCCACGTTGTCACAGTGAACGACTACCTTGCTAAGCGCGATGCTGAGTGGATGGGCAAGATCTACGGCTTCCTTGGCCTCACCGTCGGCGTCATTGTGCACGACCTATCTGACGAGCAGCGCCGCGAGGCATATGGCTCCGACATTACCTACGGCACCAACAATGAGTTCGGCTTCGACTATCTGCGCGACAACATGAAGTTCGACCTGAAGGACATGGTCCAGCGCGGGCAATACTATTGCATTGTTGACGAGGTCGATTCCATCCTCATCGACGAGGCGCGCACCCCGCTGATTATCTCCGGGCCGACCGATCAGACTACAGACAAATACGCGCGGGTTAACCTCATCATCCCCAATCTGGAGCGTGGCGAGCTTGTCGAGACGCTGGAGACCAAAACCTGGTCGGGCGACTTCGTCATCGACGAGAAGGCGCGCGCCATCACGGTCACCGACGAGGGCTGGGAGAAGATCGAGAAGCTGCTCGGCATCGGTAATATCGCTGACCCGGAGAACTGGGATCTCAAACACCACGTTGAGGTTGCCATCAAGGCGCACCACCTCTACAAGCGCGACGTGGAGTACGTCGTCAAAGAGGGTGAGGTCATCATCGTCGACGAGTTCACCGGACGGCTAATGCCCGGTCGCCGTTGGTCGGATGGACTGCATCAGGCCGTCGAGGCCAAAGAGGGTGTGTCTATTCGTAAAGAAGATCAGACGCTGGCTACGATCACCTTCCAGAACTACTTCCGCCTGTATAAGAAGCTCTCCGGTATGACCGGCACGGCTGAGACCGAGGCCGCCGAGTTCGACAAGATCTACAAGCTCGACATCGTCGTCATCCCCACCAATCGCAAGATGCTGCGGCTGGAGAATCCCGACGTGGTATATCGCACGTCCAAGGAAAAATACTTTGCTGTGGCCGATGAAATCACACGCCTGCACGAGGCCAAACAGCCCGTGCTGGTTGGGACGACCTCGATTGAGAAATCGGAGTTATTGAGCGAAATTCTCAAGCGCAAGGGCGTCCGCCACGTCGTGCTCAATGCCAAGTTTCATGAGAAGGAGGCCGAGATTGTCGCCCAGGCCGGTCGTCTAGGTATGGTCACCATCGCCACCAATATGGCGGGGCGCGGCACTGACATTCTGCTAGGTGGCAATTCCGAGTTTATGTCGCGGCAAGATCTTGTCAAGAAATCGCAGGCTCGTGCAGTCTCCGCGGCAGAGGGCGCAATCTCACCCACGGCTGGCCCTGGCATGGTGCGCTTCTACTATGCCAGTCAGGAGTTTGAGACCACAAAAGAGGCATGGGACGCGGCGATTTCGTCACATCTTGCCACCGCGCAGGCAGAGCATGAGGCCGTTATCGCCGCCGGTGGCCTGCACATCCTCGGTACCGAACGTCACGAGAGCCGCCGCGTAGATAACCAGCTTCGTGGTCGCGCCGGACGTCAGGGCGACCCGGGCAGCTCGCGCTTCTTTCTCTCGTTGGAAGATGATCTGATGCGCATCTTCGCGCGCGACTGGGTTGGCCCGCTCTTGCAGCGTCTTGGCATGGAGGAAGGCGTGCCCATCGAGAGCGGCATGATTTCGCGCCGCATCGAGAGCGCCCAGAAGGCCGTCGAGAGCCAGAACTTCGAGTCACGCAAGCACATCCTCGAATACGACGATGTGATGAACAAGCAGCGTGAGGCGGTCTACGGCCTGCGTCGGCAACTGATGGAGGGAGTCGATCAGAAGCAACTTATTGCCGAGGACTACGTCTCCACGATCATGTCGAACTTCCTCGATGAATATGCGCCCGAAAAGCAGCACCCGGATCAATGGAATCTGCCATCACTGTTTGCGCAGCTCTTCGATATCTTTGGCATCAGGCTGGACAGCGGGCCAGACGCCATCGACACCTCGCTGCTTGATCGGCACGCACTCGGTGAGACTATCTTCGAGCGTCTCCGTGACCGCTACGACCTGAAGGAGAAGATTCTCAGCGCCCCGCAGATGCGCTACCACGAGCGCATCGTTATGCTCTCAGTGCTTGACGGGCTGTGGAAGGATCACCTGCTGGCGATGGATCACCTGAAGGAGGGTATCGGCCTGCGAGGATACGCCCAGCAGGATCCGCTGGTGGCCTATAAGCGCGAGAGCTTCGATATGTTCGAGCAGATGATGCTGCAGTTTCAGCAGGACACGGCACGCCACCTCTTCCGCATGCAGATCATTGGCCCCGACGGCCAGCCTATTGAAACTGTCTCGCAGATGCAGATTGCCCAGAGCCAGCACGCCGGGGAAGGGGCACAAGCCTCGCTGCCACTGTCGTCACCACCGGACACGCCACACGCGCCTGTGCCAATTCAGACGCGAGCTCCGTCGACGACCATCGACGAGTTGGAAAAAGAGTTTCAGCGCAAGAAAAAACGCGAGTTGGAGCAGGCTCGGGCCGCAGGAGTTGGCGAAAGCGCCGCCCCCGCACAGCGGGTCACTGGCGAGAAGGTCGGTCGCAATGATCCCTGCCCATGCGGTTCCGGCAAGAAGTACAAAAAGTGCCACGGCGCCCAATCATAGAATCTGCCTAGCGGATGACTTCGAACTTATCCCAAGGAGCGTTGCAGATGGGGCAGCGTTCGTGCTCGTCGGGTGTCTCCGAGGTGTATCCGCAGACCGGGCAGACGTAGAAGTCGCGCAGTTTGTTGGTCCATGCGTCCTTCGCGCCGGACTCAATCAGCGCGATTGCCTCTGCGTAGAGGCGCGCGTGAGTCTTCTCTGCCTCAAACGCGCCGAGAAAGGTGCGGATGGCCGCAGAATTGTTGTGATCTTTGGCCTCGGCAATGAAGCCGGGATACATTGTTGCGACCTCGTACTGCTCGCCCGCAAGCGCGGCCTTCAGGTTGTCGAGAGTGCTGCCAACCTCAATCTCGTGAATCTTGATCGCTACCGTGCCGCCGAGCTGCACGATGACCTTCGCGTGGTTGGTGGCGTGAATCTGCTCGGCGCGCGCGGCGGCGCGAAAGAGGCTGGCTGCTCCGCGCAGGCCGTCGGCTTCTGCTTTGGTGGCGAAGGCGTTGTACTTGGCGTTTGCGTTTGACTCGCCCTCAAGGGCGCTGAGTAGGTTCTTTACGGTCGTTGCGTTCTCTGCCGCTATCTCTGCCATTGTTCGGCTCCTCCTATATGGGCCGATGATGAGATTACACGCTTTGGCGAAAGTCTGTTGTGTCGCAGATTACAAAGCACAGCAATATCACCAGTTCTGCACTGAAGGGTGCGCTTGATTTATACTTGTCCCTTGCCCTGCTGTCGAGCTGGCGCGCGCACTGCGAGCGTCGGCGAGCGCAAAATCAACGGGCAGATGCGGCTTCTTCCAACGAAGCGCGAACTGGTACTGGAACCCGATGGGTTCAAGGCCGGTTGCGGGCTTCTTAGAGGTCGCGCGAACTCAAGGTCGCCGGTCAAGCATGATTCGTATTTTGCAGAAGGACACTAAAGCAACCAAGATCCTCTTCGGTCTCATTATTGGAGCCGCAATCGTCTCGATGGTGGTCTATTTGGTTCCCGGATTGACGGACAACTCGGGCTCCAGCGACAGCGCAGTCTTTGCCACCGTGCGCGAGCCGGGACTCTGGGGCCGATTCTTCGGCGAAAGCGACACCATCAAGATCGACGATGCCACGCAACTGGCGCAATTCACGTTGCAGCGGCAACATTATCCCGCCGCGCTGATTCCCTATGTAATGCCGCAGGCCATCCAGCAGGCCGAGCAATCTCTGGTGCAGCGGACCATCGAGAAGCAGGCCGCAGACCGCCTCCACCTTCAGGTCTCTGACGCAGACCTGCTGCAAGAACTTAAGACCGGCCAATTTGCCCCTTACCTGTTTCCCGATGGCAAATTCATCGGCGAGGACCGCTACATGGACTTCATCCAGTCGGCCTTTGGATGGAGCGTCGCCAAGTTTGAATCGCAGTTGAAGGAGGATATGGAGCGGCAGCGCTTGCAGGTCCTGATTACCGGTGGCGCGTCTGTTTCTGATAGCGCGGTGCGCGAAGCCTATCGCAAGCAGGGGACCAAGATCAAGTTTGACTACGCGGTAATCTCCGCTGCGGACTTGAAGAAGACCATCAACCCCTCGGACTCCGACCTGCAGAGCTTCTTCAAGACCAATGCCGCAAAGTATGCAACCGCAGTGCCAGAGACACGCAAGATTCAGTATGTATCTTTCGACGCCAGCAAGCTGCCCGGTGGCAAGGTCTCGCCCACCGACTCCGAGGTACAGGCATACTATGGCGCGCATCAGGATCAGTACAAGACCGTGGAGCAGGTGAAGACTCGCCACATTCTCATCTCGTCCAAAGCGGGTGCGGATGCGGCAACCGATGCGGCGGCTAAGGCCAAGGCACAGGACGTCCTCAAACAGCTCCAGTCGGGTGGAAACTTCGCCGCACTGGCCAAAAAGTTCTCCGAAGACCCAGGCTCTAAGGACAATGGCGGCGAGCTGCCGCTGATGCCGACCAGCCAGTTGGACAAGGCATACGCGCAGGCGGCGATGGCGCTCAATCCCGGCCAGACCTCTGGTCTGGTGAAGTCCGCCTTCGGATACCACATCATTCAGACCGAGCAGAAGCAACTAGCGGGCGTGAAGCCGCTGGCCGAGGTCAAGGAGTCGATCGTCTCCGCGCTCCAGCAGCAGAAGCAGGGAGCAGCCGTGCAGCAGTACGCCGCACAGCTTGCCGCCGAGGCTAAGACAAATGGTCTGGACAAGACTGCAGCGGCTCATGGTTTGCACCTTGTGACCACCGATTATCTGGCGCAGGGTGCCACCATCGCTGGTCTCGCCAACGGCGCGGAGTTGCTCAAGCAGGCCTTTGCCACAGACAAGGGTGCGGCTCCGGCTCAGGTCTCAACCGGTGATGGATACGCGGTCTTGTCTGTGATCGATGTACGGTCGGCTCACGCACCCGAGTTCGCTGCCTTCAAGACGCAGATCCTCGACGACTTCCGCGAACGGAAGATTCCCCAACTACTGGCTACCGAAACCAATCAACTGGCCGGACGCGCCAAGGAACTCAACGACCTAAAGAAGGCCGCTGCGGAGTTGAAGGTGCCCTTGAAGTCCAGCGATCTGGTGGGACAGGACGGTCAGGTGCCCGACATTGGCGCCATGAGCGGGCCATCTTCGATAGCGTTTTCGCTGCCCAAGGGGGCTATCTCTGGTCCACTCAGCAACGAGCAGAGCGGCTGGGTACTCACGGTCACCGACCGACAGGATCCCTCCGCCGACGAGATCGCTAAAAACTTCGATGCCACGCGCCAGCAGTTGCTAGCAAAGCAAAAGGAAGAGATCTTCCGCGTTTATTTGGATACGCTGACAAAAAAATACACCGATGGCGGCGGCGTCCGACAAGCCAAACCAGCGAAGACGTCTCCGTTGAGCAAGTAGATCTGAAACAAACTGTGGCTATTGTCTGCCCGGTGTAAATCAGTGTGTGTCCCATCCTTGCGGCGGACTTGTTCTTGTCGCAAGGATGGGACACAAATTCACACGGTCAAAGATCTTCCAACCTACACGCTACGGTCTCGCGCTTATAACGCAATTGTCGAGGTCTTTGTCTCCAGCGCTTGCTGGCGCAGGTCGTCGAAGAGTCCAGTCGACAGGTAGCGCTCGCCGAAGTCGGGCAGCACGACTACGATCAGCTTTCCTGCATTCTCTGGTTTACGAGCAATCTCCAGTGCGGCGAAGACTGCTGCTCCCGACGAGATACCGACCAGCAATCCTTCTTCCTTGGGCAGTCGTCGCGCCGTAGCCAGCGCATCTTCATTGCTCACCTTGACGATCTCGTCGATCAGCTCGGTCTTCAGAATCTTCGGCACGAATCCCGCTCCGATGCCCTGAATCTTATGTGGTCCGGGCGTGCCGCCGGAGAGAACGTCGCTGGCCGCTGGCTCGACGGCGACAGCGCGAAATCCCGGCTTGCGCGGCTTGATGTACTCGCTGACGCCGGTCAGCGTCCCGCCCGTGCCTACGCCGGAGACAAGGATGTCGGCTTTGCCCTCGGTGTCTTCCCAGATCTCCGGCCCGGTGGTATCGAAGTGAATCTGCGGATTGGCCGGGTTGTTGAACTGTTGCAGCGTATAGGCGTTCGGCGTCTCGCGCAGCAGCTCTTCGGCCTTCAGAATTGCTCCTTTCATGCCGCTTGGTCCTGGTGTCAGCACGATCTCCGCGCCGTAGGCCAGCAGGACGATGCGACGTTCCAGACTCATCGTCTCCGGCATAGTCAGGATGAGTCGATAGCCCTTGACCGCCGCTACGAAGGCCAGCGCTATTCCCGTGTTGCCGCTGGTCGGTTCGATCAGCACCGTCTTGCCAGGTGTGATCTTGCCCTCCCGCTCGGCTGCCTCGATCAGCGCCAGACCGATGCGATCTTTCACGCTTGCGGCTGGGTTACGGCTCTCCAGTTTGACGACGACGGTTGCGCCCAGTCCTTTGGTGATGCGGTTGAGGCGAACCAGCGGTGTGTGGCCGATTAATTCAGTGACGCTATTGGCTATGCCCATTCTTCTCTCCGATTCTTGCTTGAATACACTTGGCTGTGACTGGTCGTAGTGACCCGTGGCCCGTGCCCGACACATCGCCGGGGTCGCGCTCAACACACGCACTGCCGCTTACTCCGGTAGCGCACGATTGCGATGGCACGTTCGAGTAGGGGTCAACAACAATATGCAAGGGGGGATGACGCGATGCGGTCGCGAGATGCTTGCTCGGGCGGCAAGCCAATAAGCCACCCCGACTTCAGCCCGCTAGGCCGTGCCGATTGGCTCGAATTGGATTTGCGCATCATACTGAACTAAATTATAGAACAGCTTGAGCCAATGTCCATAGGTTTGAAGCTTGGGTCGTGGGCCAGTTTGAACTCCAGACAACCAAAGTTACCTGTAACAGCGTTTATCAGGATTTATTCTGTCTTTGGATTATTCGGAGGAAAAATGAGGTCTTGTCGCGTCTGTTCGCTGGCATCTTTTCTGGGTCTCGCTGTAGCCAGCATGTTGGCAAGTGCTCAGACCTCTGTACCGTACGTCGGGTGCCCCGGCGACGGTCAGACCGGGCCCTATGTAGCTGCGAAAGGCTCACCGAAGCCGGTAAACCTTCCGCCTGAAATAGCTAACAAGCTGTCGTGGTATGAGTACAAAGGTGACGCAGGTCAGTTCGGAACGCTCGGTCCACGAGGCTGGAACTGTTTTGTCACTATCGGGTCCGATGGCGAGACTCTGTATGTGGCCCCTGAGTCACTAGACAGCGCCAAGATCCTAGAACGCAAGGATTGGAAGGGCTTCACGGGACCAGTCATACAACTCTCCGGTTGGGATGGCGGCACATCGGGCCGCTTCGAAGTGGCGCGGACGGTAGCTCGTGTTTTTCCGGCGTACCGCAACTACGCCCGCAAGATCATCGCAGAGGGCTTTGGTCCCGCCTCGGACTATCCTTTCGGTCCTTTCCCATCCGATCACCTCACATACAAAGGTAAGAAGCTCGTCGAGTTCACCACGCCCAGCCACCATAAAGGGCTCGGCACGATGTCCTTGCTTCTGCCATCTGACCAGCCAATCACCGGCTTTGCCCTGCTCGCCGACACACCTGACCTCGACACGGGACTTTTGCAGTTAAGCGTGCGGCTGCCGCTCTCGCTTTCTTTCCTGTCTGCGACCCTCATTCAACAAGCTGAGCCGGACGGCTCAAGGTGAGGCCCACAGAATGCAGCTCTTTCAATCAGTACCGATATGTCGCCTTTTCGGAAACTTCAGTCGTTCACTCCAAACTGTCCCACTACCGAGGCCTGGAGTGAAAAAACAGCAGCGAACCGGACACGATACAATATAAAAGTACATGCTGTGCGCATCGGACATCGAAAATCGGATTGAAACAGGCAGTCCAGAATCAACGCGAAAGTGGCGAAATTGGCAGACGCACCAGACTTAGGATCTGGCGGAGAAATCCATGGGGGTTCAAGTCCCCCCTTTCGCACCAACCTAACACGCTTTACTCCACATACGTCTTACCCTGTGTCTTCGCATCAAAACCACTATGAGCCAATCCAAGCAGCCCGCCGAACCCAACTCCGTCACGGTCTCCAACGCCCCGGACTACCGCAACAATTACGCCAACAGCGTGCAGGTCCGCATGAGCGTCTGGGACTTCTTCATGGTCTTCGGCGCCATGCACCGCGACGCCAGCGAGCGGATGCAGGTCGAGAACTTTCAGGGCATTTACCTCAGCCCTCAGCAGGCCAAGGCTCTGCTGAACATCCTCAGCCACAACGTGGTGCAATATGAGCAGACCTTCGGCGCAATCGCGCTGGAGCCGCAGTTTGTCGCTGCCAGCGGACCCGTCTGTTAGCGCGTGATTGATCGCTCACAAAATCGCTCGCAAAAACGCACTCCCTTTGGCCCTTCATCGACCGGCGACGTCTGTTCAAACCCGCCGCTGTGGTTGTTGTATCCGCTTGTCTTCGCCGCTGTTTGTCTGTCGCACTGGACGCTCCTTCGGCTGCCCTACTACTGGGACGAGGGCGGCTACTACATTCCCGCCGCTCTGGACTTCTACCGCACCGGAACGCTCGTCCC
>CAZPZL010000073.1:0-9471 GCA_964590925.1 uncultured Granulicella sp. | reverse complement strand
TGTGCCGGGCTGTTGTGGTCGAGCGCGTAGAGCACGGCGATGCCCAGTTGTACGCGGTCATAATCGCCTGCAACAACACGGTAGGTACCGTCTTCGCGGAGAACGTAGAAGTGCTTAGGCTCGTCCCCTGGGGTCTGCGCAACGACGCTGTAGCCGGTAGCATCGTCTCCGGTGGAGGTGTACGTCATGTTGCCAGCCAGTAGGTCCAAAAGCACCGGCTCGGTGTACTCGGACTTGTCGGCAATGGCGCGCAGAAATCCAGAGCTGGCAAGGTTGCGCTGGATGTCGCGCTCCATCGACTCGCCCGAACTGTAGGCGCGGCGACTAAGCGCGGCTGCGGTCATCTCGTGAGTGAGCGTTCCGGCCATTGTGTTGTAGAGAATAGTCTTGACCGGGCTGGCTGGATTAGTGGCAGGCAGTGGATCGAGATTGCTGGAACGCAGGCTGCGGTAGAGCTCAATTTGGCGGGCAACTGCGGGTGCGTCATCGCCGCCCTGAATGCCCGCGCTGGCAACGTCGGCGGCCTCGGCATAGAGGCGCAGCGTGGCCAGATACATCCCCGCCTGACGCAGGTTCTTGTTGCGGTCGGAGGCCGAGGCGTTGCCCTGCGCGGCGCGCGCGATGCCCGCCTCCGCTCCATGCTGCGCCGCTGCCGACGCAATAGCACACGCTGTGTGCGCATTGGTCGAGGGAAGGTCGGCCAGCAACTTGTCCAGCTCGGCAAACTGGCGCGAGAAGAGCAGCGCGTAGACCATATTGTCGCGGTAACTGTTAGCACTCTGCGGCTCTTTATCCTTAGTGCGCTCGATCAGCTCACTGTAGCCTGCGATAGCACGCGTCAGATCGGAATCGGGCGCGTAGCGGATGCCGCGCGGGTTGAACTCATAGAGAATTGCCAGATTGAAACGCGTGTCGTTGTCGTCGGAATCAAGCTCAATCGCTTTGCGGTACGCCGCTATGGAACCGGCGAGATCGTATCCCTTGCCGAAGCGCACGCCAAGGTCGTTGTGCTCCAGCGTCCATCCCAAGGTCGAGAAGGCATGGGCCGACTTGGGATCAAGCTCAGTAGCGTGGCGCGCCTCGTCGTGCGCCTCGTCGCCGATGCCAGCGCTGAGCAGCGCCCGCGCCAGACGAACGTGGTGCAGCGCCTCGGCCGGCTGTGCTGCAATCAGCGCGCGATCAGCCTCCAATGCCTCGCGGATGTGGCCGTTGGCCAGCGCCTTTGCGCCAACCTGGTCGAGATAGATGCCCACCCAGTCGCGCTTGTTCAGCTCCAGCACAGCAGAGCGTAGAGCCAGTGCCTGCTCGGCGGTCAGCGTCGTCGGGCCGCTGTTGAAGCGGAAGGTTGCGGTAACAATGTCGGGCTCGGTTTGGACGTAGGTTTCAGTGAGGGTTGCAGTGCCCATCGGCGTGGTCTTGTCGGGCGGGAGCGCGCGCAGCACAAACCCCTCGGGAATCAAGATGCGGGTGCGGCACTCACTGATGAACGGGCGAATAACGTAGGTCGCCTGACGACTTTGCGATGCAAGATCGAGGTCGTGGCGCATCTCGTCGGAGGTATCCTTGCCCACCACCGGCGGAGCCTGAAAGAACCACTTTGGCAGACCGTTGGCAGCGCCACTGGGAAACAGAGCGACGTTGGCCTCATCCATCGAGGTGTAGCCGCGTCGAACGCCCTCGGCTGCAATTGTCAACCGGAAGGGATGCTCGAAGTCCGTACCGTCGCCGTGCGTGATGCTGGTCAGCTTCTTGGCCAGATACGCGTTCTGAACGTAGTTCTCCATATTCTCGTGCAGTCTTGGCGTCTCTGACCCACCGTAGCTGGCGCGGTAGTTAGCGTCGACGGCACCATGCGTCTCGGAGAGTTCGACCACCTTCGACTCGCCCATCTCGGAGAGCACAAACGTGCGCGTCTCGATCAGCACCGAGTCTTCCGGCCGAGCCGCTGGTATGCGCGATAGACCCTTGGTCTCCG
The DNA here is from genome assembly GCA_964590925.1 of uncultured Granulicella sp. Taxonomy (GTDB): domain Bacteria; phylum Acidobacteriota; class Terriglobia; order Terriglobales; family Acidobacteriaceae; genus Edaphobacter. The sequence goes on along the minus strand of CAZPZL010000073.1, from coordinate 7,496 downwards.
GTGAGACGACCAGCGCCAGCCGTCCCTGATCCATGAATGGCAGTGTGCCCACCTCGTTGTACTCAGCCGTAGCGTCGATCCACAACGCGGGCTGGACAGGTTCGTTGACGAACTTGCCTGCCTTGATAGATTTTGCAGGCTTGGCTGAGCTAGCTGTCTCATCCGCACCGGGGATGATCGGTTTGCCATCCGCGCCAATCGCCGGGACGTAAACGATGGCGTGATCAAAGTGATTCATCCCCGGCAGATCCGGCTGCACGTCGCGTCCTGGACCGGTCGAGAGCAGTGCCAGATTCGCCGGAATGCCCGCGGCGCGTAGCATGGTGACTAGCAGCGTGGCTTTATCCTTACAATCGCCGTAGTGGCGCTGGATTACCTCTGCGGGACGTTGCGGTGTCAGCTTGGCAGCACCGAACTCGACGCCAGTGTAGCGAGCCACCTGATGCAGGCGCGCGACGATGGCGCGAATCTTCGCCGCGCGATCAGCCGGCAGATTATCAGGAAGAATGGGCTGAACGTCGGCGACTACAGCCTGCGGCTCGCTGAGCGAGGCATAGGTAGTGGCGACCGCGGCCCAAGACGCGCCGGTTGCGAACTCCACCATCGGCGTGTTGGGCGCGTCGGTTTCCAGATCAATGTCGGAGCCGTGACGGGCGGGCAGATTGGCAGCCTCGTAGACGATGCGCCGCTGGCCGTCGACCTCCGTACGGCTGATGACGAGATCGGGAAGGTTCAGTACCAGATCTTTGAACGGTGTCGCTGTAGGCAACTCGACCGTCATCCGCTCGTGCGCGATGGGCATGTTGTTGCGAAACGAGTAGCGATAAGCCAGCCCGCCGGCGAAGTACGGCTGCTTCTCATCGGTGCTGATAAGCTCTTCAACGATGGCGCCAATCGCCAGCCCGGGCAGAGGCGCGCGCCGCTCGTGCTCGCTGGAGTAGGTATCGTCCTCGTCGGAATCGGCGTGGACGGGCGCATCGGTTATGGTCTTCTGGTCCAACTCGACGAAGCTGCCGTTCGGCTCCAGAACGCGCGCCTGCAACTGCACCTGCTTTTCGAACCACGGGTCCCACTGCGAGGAGATCTCCGCCCAGTTCTTCACTCCATCGGCCGAGTCGATGCGGTAGATCATGCGCTCACGGAAGGCCAGCGTCCCGTCGGCTGCGATCCGGTAGTTGCCCTCTTCGTACAGAATCTGCACGTCGTGCTCGTGGCTGGGAGGAACCTCCGCCGAGGCCGTTGCCAACTCTGTCGCGCTGGCAGCGAAGGGAGCGCTGCCAAATGCACTCGGAGTTGCTGTTGCTGACTTCGATTGCGCGGTTACGGCAATCGAAGCACCAGTCCAAAGCAGGAAAATCAGCAATGTAGAGGAAGGACGTAACGCGGATGAGCGGAGCATAGATGGGCCTCAAACCTTAAAATCGCCGTCAAAAGAAGTTATCATGGAGTGGAGCTCCACCGGCAAGATCAACCCGGCAGTGTATCTCTCTACGGGGAAATACACTGCATCAAACTCAGAGTAGCGCCCGGAGAGTCGCCAGTGATACCATAGATTAAGTGGACGCAGTTCGATACGGCTGAGTTCATCGGTATACTGTGGCAGTTGGTATACAGATGCGCGTGTCCGCCCGCTCTCATCCTTTACACTGGTTGAATTTCGCAACGCCTGTAGCGTTGGAGCGGACGAGAGATCTGCAATACGCAAAACCAGCAATTCAAGATTGGAGTTTTATCCATGGCAGCCAAATGTGAACTCTGCGGCAAAGGTCCGCAGTTCGGCAACAACGTGTCCCACGCCAACAACACCACCCGCCGCCGCTGGAACGTGAATCTGCGTCCCGTGCAGGCCAAGGTCGATGGCGGCAGTAAGCGCGTACGCGTCTGCACCAGCTGCATTAAGTCTGGCAAGATCGTCAAAGGCTAACCCGCCAACTCATCTGCACCACCACGCCTCAGTCGGCAGCGCCCGCGACTGGGGCTTTTCGTGGCTGGGGGCTCACTTCTTCTCAAAAGTGAGCGAAACGCTGTTGATGCAGTAGCGCAGGCCAGTGGGCGCAGGGCCGTCGGGGAAGACGTGGCCCAGATGCGATCCGCAGCAGGCACAGGTGACCTCAACGCGCTGCATTCCGTGCGACAAGTCCTGATGCTCATCGATGGCGTCGCGCGAGCGAGGCTGAGTGAAGCTGGGCCAGCCGCAGCCCGCGTCGAACTTGACGGCGGAATCGAACAGCTCCGCTCCACACGCCCCGCAGTGATAGCTGCCGTCGTCGTTGACTTCAACCAGCACGCCGGAGAATGGCCGCTCAGTCCCCTTCTCACGCAAGACGTGGAACTGCTCCGGCGAAAGAAGCTGGCGCCACTCCGCCTCAGTCTTCTGTATTTTTTGCGTTGAATTTGCAGTTTGGTTTGACTCAGCCATCGGCGAATCCTCTGATCGATTCGATGCGCAGACACGCTTAATGGATCGACCGTAGCCACTCCGGGTCAGTCCATTTTTTCCCGGATTCGGTAGAGTGATGTGCTGGGTTCATGAATGAAATCCAAGAGCAGGTTGCGCCGAGTCATCGGCGGATACGGAAAGAAACGGATCGGCCGATGTAGGAGTACGAATCAGAGTGGTCAGAAGAGCCGAAATTTTCGCTCGTGCGTCCAATGACGCAGTTCGGAATATTTCTGCAACTTTCGTATCCGAGAGAGATGCCGTATCATCAAAATAGTACCGCTCGGGGTGCATTTTAGATCGGCCGCGAATTGGCACCAGAGACGCTTGGGGCTCGGGGCTACGATATGTAATCACCTGGCTATTGGGGTCTGCAACAATGGTAAACGGAGAAGGCTTGCGCTTTCTTGAAGGAGAATCATTTTGCTCTTGACGGAATACTTTTGCCGCCTACGGTTGGTGTCGGGGAAGACCTTCACTGGAGTGGTTGGATTGTTGCTGGTCGTGCTTGCGGCGGGATGCAGGAAGGCGACCCCACCCGCAGCGGCGATGCATGCGATGCCGGTGATGGTGCAGACGATTGCGCTGGGGGACGTGCCCACGACGAACACCTATGTGTCCACTATCAAAAGCCGCCGCTCGACGACGTTGCAGCCACAGGTGCCGGGAAATCTGACCAAGATTCTGGTGAAGTCAGGCGACGTGGTGAAGGCGGGCGAGCTGCTGATGCAGATTGATCCGCTGAAGCAGATGGCGACAGTGGATGCGCAGCAGGCCAGCGAACAGCAACAGCAGGCGGTGTATCAGTACAACGAGAGCGATTTGATACGCCAGTCGCAGTTGTACAAGGCGGGTATCATCTCCAAGCAGGCTTACGATCAGGCGATGCAATCGTTCCAGAACGCGAAGGCTGCGCTGGATGCAGCCAAGCAGCAGACCAGGACGCAACGCGAGCAGCTTGCATACTACGAGATCCGCGCGCCGTATGCAGGCGTGGTTGGCGACATTCCAGTGCATGTGGGCGACTCAGTTGGGACCAGCACAGTGCTGACGACGGTCGATGAAGACAAGGATCTGGAGGCTTACATCTATGTACCGACCGAGCGAGCAGCCGAGACGCGCAACGGGCTGGGCGTTGAGTTGTTGGACGTAAGCGGCAACATACTGGCAACCGGCAGCATCGATTTCGTCTCGCCCGAAGTGGACAACGATCTGCAGGGGATTCTGGTGAAGGCAGCTATTCCGAAGTCCGCCACGCGGCTGCGCAATGGACAGATTGTGAACGCGCGCATCACATGGGGTGCGTCGCGAATGGCGTCCGTGCCGATTCTGGTAGTGAGCCGCATTGGGGACCAGAGTTTTGTCTTCGTCGCAGCGCCGCAGGGCGCGGGATTCATCGCGCATCAGGTATCGGTGAAGCTGGGCGAGCCAGTTGGCAATACTTATCCGGTGCTGAGCGGACTGAATCCGGGCGACCGCGTGATTCTTTCGGGAACGCAGTTTCTGCAAGAGGGAATGCCGGTAATGCCGATAACGGGCGCAACGGCACCAGTGGGACATTAGCACCAGTGGGACATTAATAGGTATCAGCATGGTGTGATACATCGTGCTGCGAGCGAAATGTGGAGATTCTTCCCTCTTCGCATCACTCAGGGTCAGAATGGCAATCGTTTGTGGTTGGACATGAATTGAACGGTTGAGGTCTTGCTGTCTAGCAAGGCGGAAAAGGTAGAGTTTCTTGGTTGAATTCTTTATTCGACGCCCCATCTTCGCCACGGTCTGTGCGCTGCTGATTGTGCTGGCCGGAGCGGTGTGTCTGCCCAGCATTCCGATCTCGCAGTATCCGCAGCTTGCACCGCCTCAGGTAGTGGTTAGCTGCAACTATGTTGGCGCAAACTCGCAGGATGTGGAATCGGCGGTAACGATCATCCTCGAACAGGCGATCAACGGCGTCGAGGGAATGCGCTATATGTCGTCTACCTCGTCGAACGATGGAGGCTCGACGATCACCATCACGTTCGACACGGGATACAACCTCGATATTGCCGCTGTTGACGTGCAGAATCGCGTGGCTACAGCTCAAGGTCGGTTGCCAGCAGCCGTTACCAGCACGGGGATTTCGATCACCAAGGCCAACTCTAACTTCGTGCTTCTGGCTGGATTCATCTCGCCCGATCACTCGCTCTCGCCCGATTTCATCTCGAACTATCTGGATGTTTATGTGGTCGATGCGTTGAAGCGCGTCCAGGGCGTTGGCGACGTCATCAACTTCGGCGGGGCGCGATACGCGATGCGTATCTGGCTGGATCCGAACAAGCTGGCAGCGCGCGGTCTGACGGCGCTTGATGTTACCAATGCGCTACAGGAGCAGAACGTCGAGGTCCCCTCCGGACAGCTTGGGCTGCCACCCTCCGACACCAAACAGAGCTACCAGATGGCCGTGCGCGTGGCGGGGCGACTCTCCGATGTGCATCAGTTTGAGAACATCGTCATCAAGTCGAACGCGGCGAGCGGCTTGAATGCAGCTGCTCCCGCTGGGGGAGCAGGAGTTGTTCTGTTGAAGGATGTGGGACGGGCCGAGCTTGGCGCCGAGACCTATTCGACCAGCCTTAAATACTCGGGCGGCCAAGCCATCGGCCTGGGCGTTCAGCAACTGTCCAACGCCAACGCCCTCGACGTGGACAGGAAGTGCAAGGCTGTCTTTGCCGAGTTGCAGAAGTCCTTTCCTCCCGGGCTGCAAGGATTCGTCGCAGTCGATACGACGACCATGGTCAACGACTCGATCAAAGAAGTCGAGAAGACACTGTTTGAGGCCATTGTCATCGTCATTGTCGTAATTTTCCTGTTCCTACAAGATTGGCGCGCGACGATTATTCCGGCAATCACCATTCCAGTCTCGTTGATCGGGACCTTCGCCTTCATCAAGCTCTTTGACTTCTCGATCAACTCGCTGACGCTGTTTGGAATTACGCTGGCAACCGGGCTAGTAGTCGACGACGCCATCGTTGTCATCGAGAACGTGCAGCGACATCTGGAAGGACAGACTGTTGCAGGCACCGATGAGTGTGTACACGATCCGCACAAGGCGACCATCGTCGCTATGGCCGAAGTGACGAGTGCGGTCATAGCGACCTCGCTGGTGCTGATCTCGGTCTTCGTGCCAGTCAGCTTCTTCCCCGGAACGACGGGGATCATGTACAAGCAGTTCTCACTGACAATTGCGTTCTCGATTGCCATCTCGGCCTTCAACGCGCTGACGCTTTCGCCCGCGCTGGCCGCGGTCTTTCTACGCCCAGACACACATCCTACTGGGATAATGGCGGTTTTTCTCAATCCCTTTGAAGCGCTGGTTCGCAAGACGATCAGCCTCTATGCGGTTGCTGTAACTTGGGTGGTGAAGTGGCGCTATGCGTTTCTGCTGCTCTTTGTTGCGGGCCTTGGAGCAACGGTCTACATGTATACCCATGTGCCGACGGCGTTCGTGCCGGCGGAGGATCAGGGCTACTTCATGATTCTGGTGCAGACGCCGCCCGGAGCCTCGCTCAGCTACACATCGGACTTTGCGGATCGCGGCGCTGCCATCGTCAAGAACGACCCGGATGTCTTGGGGACCTTCGCGGTCATGGGCTTCTCGCTGTCTGGAGGAAGCTCGCCCAACTCAGGCATCATCTTCGCCCCGCTGAATCCAGAGGACGACCGGGCCAAGCTAGGCCAAGGACACTCGCAGCACGACGTTGTTGTGCGGCTCTCGCAGAAGCTGCTGGCCGTTCCTGGCGGCGTTCTCTTCGCCGTGGAGCCACCTGCGATTCAGGGCATCGGATCAGTCGGCGGCTTCCAGTTCATGCTACAGGACGGCGGACGCAATAGCTTCTCGGAGATTGACCGCGTCGCACATACTCTGGTCGGACAGGCGCGCAACCCAGCATCTGGGCTGTCGAATCTGAATACGATGTTTACTGCCAACGATCCGCAGCTCTCGATCACCATCGATCGCCAGAAAGCCGAGGCGATGGGCGTGTCGATGTCGCAGATCACTGCCGCTTTGGGCACATTCATGGGATCGACCTACGTAAATGATTTCAATTTCAACAACCGTTCGTATCGCGTCTATGTGCAGGCAGACCAGCAATTCCGCCGCAACACGGGTGATCTTCGACAGTATTCAGTTCGCTCGAATGCAGGTGGAATGGTTCCGCTGGACAATCTGGTTGCACTGTCGGAGACATCGGGGCCGCAGGTCATCAGCCACTACAACATGTTCCGCTCGGCGGAGATCGACGGCTCGCCCGCCGAAGGACTCAGTTCCGGGCAGGGCATGGACAATATGGAGCGACTGTTCAATAAGATCAAGCTGCCAGGAATGATGTTTTCGTGGACCGGGCTGGCGCTGGAGGAACATGAATCGGCAGGCAAGGCGATTGTCATCTTCGGGCTTGGCCTGCTGGTGGTGTATCTAACTCTATCCGCGCAGTACGAGAGCTTCTTTCTGCCGTTCATTATTCTGCTGGCGGTGCCGATGGCGGTGCTGGGCGCGCTGGCGTTGGTCTCGGCGCGCGGCATCAGCGACGACATCTATGTACAGATCGGGCTGGTGATGCTAATTGGTCTGTCGGCGAAGAATTCAATTTTGATTGTGGAGTTCGCCGAGCAACAACTGCATCATCATGGCAGGTCGATTGTGGATGCGGCAATTATAGCGTCGGAACTGCGCTTGCGTCCGATCCTGATGACCAGCTTCGCCTTCATTCTTGGGATGTTGCCGCTGTGCTTCGCCACCGGATCTGGTGCAATGGGACGCCATTCGGTGGGGACGGCCGTGGTAGGCGGAATGCTGCTGTCAACGATCCTGAATCTCTTCTTCATCCCCATACTGTATGTGCTACTGAAGACGCTGCTGGTGCATTTTGCTCCGAACAAGGATCTGCCCCAGTTGCCTCCATGCGATGACTAGAGTGGGTGTGTGGTGACCCAGCGAGCGAAATACAGGGATCAATTGCTGCGCTCAGAATGACGATATCTAATATAAATCAGCAATATACGGGATCCATATCAATCC
>CAZPZL010000072.1:0-9747 GCA_964590925.1 uncultured Granulicella sp. | reverse complement strand
CTCCTCGGCCTGCTTGATGACGGGGACGATCAGGCCCCACTCCAGCGCCACCGCAATGCCAATGTTGATGTTCTTGTTGTAGCGAATCGCCTCGCCCTCGACCGCCGCGTTGACGATAGGATGCTTCAGCAGAGCCGCAATCGCAGCCCGGGTAATGAAGGGCATGAAGGTGAGCTTGACGCCGTTGCGCTGCTCGTACTTGGACTTTTCGCGGTTGCGCAGGGCGACGATGCGTGTCATGTCCACTTTGAAAATGGAGTGGACGTGCGGACTGGTATGTTTGGATTCCACCATGCGGCGAGCGATGATACTGCGCATCTTGGTCATGGGAACCAGCTCGCCGGGTAGCGCCGCAGCGGTGGCTGGCGCGGCTGGAGCAGCGGGCGTGGCTGCTGCAACTGGCGCGGGCTTGGCAGATGGGTTCTCGATGAAGCCGAGGATGTCCGACTTGGTGATGCGCCCCGCAGAGCCGGTGCCAGCGATCTGCGCGAGGTCGATGTTGTTCTCCTTGGCGATCTTGCGCACTAGGGGAGACGAGCGCAGCGTCGCGCCAGCTGATGCTTGCGCCGCCACGGGAGCAGTGGCTGGGACGCTTACTGCGGGCGTGGGCGTGGCTACTACAGTCGGGACAACCGCCGGAGCCGCGCCACCGCCGCCTCCGATGACTGCGACGATGGTATTGATGCCGACGACCGTGCCCTCGGGAAACTTAATCTCAGCGAGAATGCCCGCAGCGGGCGAGGGAATCTCCGCATCCACCTTGTCGGTGGAGATTTCGAAGAGCGGCTCGTCGCGCTCAACCTTGTCACCAACTTTTTTGAGCCACTTGGTGATGGTACCCTCGGTAATTGACTCGCCCATCTGCGGCATGGGAACGTCGGTGCCCGAGCCGTTGGAGGGAGCGGCAATCGGCGCGGCGGCAGGAGATGCTGCGGGCACGGGACTGGCTGCTGGCGCGGACGTCGCGGTTGCGCTGGCACTCTCGGCGACTGCTCCGGCGGCTTCATTGATGATGGCGACGACGGTGTTGATCTGAACGGTCGCGCCCTCGGCCACCTTGATCTCGGAGAGCGTTCCGGCGGAGGGAGAGGGAATCTCGGCATCGACCTTATCGGTCGAGATCTCGAAGAGCGGCTCGTCGCGCGCTACTGTATCGCCAATCTTTTTGAGCCACTTGGTTAGAGTTCCTTCGGTGATGGATTCGCCCATCTGGGGCATTACTACGTCAGTCGGCATGAGATTCCTTCCAAGATTCTTCGGCGCGGCCACAGATGACGCGTGCCATGTGGATTATAAGACTTTGAGCCAGGCTTCGCTGTAAATGTGCCCGGAGATGACTGTTGGCCATAGACATATAGATGCAACAGAGACCCGATTTGGCACTCACTATTTCACGGTGGCAGCAGCAGTCTCTGCGGCAGAGAGGAGCTGGTCGAGGGATTCGGCGGCGAGCATCTGGCGACGAAAGACACGGCCGAAGTTGTGCGCCGTGACCTCGATGGCGCGGGCCATGGTGACATCGTGCGCAGCTTCCTGCTCCAGATTGGTGACACCGTGGTCGCGAATGCCGCACGGGATAATCCAGTCGAAGTCGCGCAGATCTGTCGTGACGTTCAGCGCGAAGCCGTGCGAAGTAACCGCCTGCGAAACATGCACGCCGATGGCAGCCAGCTTTTTCTCCGGGATAGCTGCGGTACTCGTTCCACCGGCGAAGGTCCAGACGCCGGTGAGCTTGGGGATGCGCTTGGCCATGACACCGAAGTCGGCGCAGGTGCGGATTAGAACCTCTTCCAGCAGGCGGACAAAATCAACCGGTCCGAGATGCGGTCCATGTTTTCCAGGCCATTCGCCGCGCAGATCGACGATGGGGTAGCCGACCAGTTGCCCCGGCCCGTGGTACGTCACGTCGCCACCACGATTGACCTCATGCAGGGTGACACCGCGACGGGCGAGGAGTTCATCCGTGGCGAGGATGTTGGCGCGCGAGGCGTTACGCCCTAGCGTAATCACTGGCGGATGCTCCAGCAAAAGCAGCGTATCGCCGATCAGATTCTGCTTGCGCGAGGCGATGACACGCTGCTGAATCTCCAGCGCCTGCGCGTAGGATACGCGACCGAGAGTAAGTAGGTGGATAAACATCCGCACGTCTATTATCGCTCGGCGGCTATCGAAAGAGGCGAGTCCTCCTATACTGGAGCCATGCAATCTGAATCCAACCCTCTGATTTTCAACCCCCTGCCAAACTCGCTCGCTCTCGCCCGCCGAGCCGAGCAGATCTTTCCCGGCGGTGTCAACTCGCCCGTACGTGCCTTCCGCGCCGTCGGTGGCAATCCGCCCTTCATCGCTCGTGCCGACGGGGCTTACCTATTCGATGCGGACGAGAACCAGTATGTGGACCTAGTCGGCTCCTGGGGGCCAATGATTCTGGGCCACGCCTTTCCGCCAGTGGTAATGGCGATTCGCAAGGCAGCTGGGCTGGGCACCAGCTTCGGTGCCTCGCACACCTTGGAGGCAGACTTGGCCGAACTGGTGCAGCGCTGCTTCCCTTCGCTCGAGCGGATGCGCTTCGTCAACTCCGGCACCGAGGCCTGCATGTCGGCTATCCGGCTGGCCCGCGGATTTACCGGGCGTAACTTCGTCGTTAAGTTCGAGGGATGCTACCACGGCCACGCCGATGCGCTGCTGGTCAAGGCTGGCTCCGGCCTCGCGACCTTCGGGATTCCCGGCTCAGCAGGCGTTCCCGCAGAGACGGCTCAGCACACGCTGGCTCTACCGTACAACGATCTGACCGCAGTCGAGGCCGCATTCGCCGTGCATTCTGACGAAATCGCCTGCATAATCGTCGAGCCAGTGGTTGGAAACTCGGGCGTGGTCCCGCCAACGCCGGGCTACCTTGCAGGTCTGCGGCGCATCGCCACCGAGCATGGCGCGCTGTTGATATTCGACGAAGTTATGACGGGATTTCGCCTCTCGCTGGGCGGGGCGCAGCAGCTTTATGCCATCAAACCCGACATCACCACGCTAGGCAAGATCATCGGGGGAGGTCTGCCCTGCGCGGCCTTTGGCGGACGCGCCGAAGTGATGAACCAGCTCTCGCCGCTGGGACCGGTCTATCAGGCCGGAACACTGAGTGGTAATCCGCTGGCGATGGCCGCGGGAATCGCGACACTGACGCACCTCATCGCGCACGAGAGCGAGATATATCCGCAGCTCGAACGCGTGACAAAGAGCCTCGTCGAAGGCGTCGCAACGCTCGCGCGCGAAGCTGGCGTGCCGCTGACCGCAAATCGCATTGGCTCTATGTTCACCTGGTTCTTCACGGCGGGGCCAGTGACTGACTTCGCCAGTGCCAGCGCGTCCGACACAGAAGCCTTCGCGCGATTCCACCGGCGAATGCTGGAAGCCGGTGTTTGGCTTCCGCCCAGCCAGTTCGAGGCCGCCTTCGTCGGCGCGGCACACACTGACCCCGAGGTCGCTCAAGTGGTTGAGGCCGCCCGCGCGGCGTTGAAGCAGTAAATCGGCTCAGTCGACGAAGTGGCTTTGCAGCGGCGCGCTATCCTCAGCGGCTTCTTCCTCTGGTTTGGAGCTTTGCACCGCAGAAAACTCGAGAGCGGACACGTCGGTGAAGTTGCTCGCCGAATGGAAGAGAAGGCGCAGATAGCGGCTCAGATGCTTGATGTCGTCGCGCACAACCTCGGGACTCTGCTTTGCCTTGGCTAACACGAATGCGCCCTGTAGCGCAGCCTCGATGAAGTTGACGATGCTTTCGGCATTCCACCTTGCATGCGGCGCGTAGAGTCGCTTGGCGGCGGCGACATCGCGCGCCAACACCGCCGCATGAGCCGACATTGCCCGCTCGCAGGCAACTCGAATCTCCGCATGGGTCGAGTAACACTCCTGCACCAGCGCCCCCATTGGGCAGGTGCTATCCGCCAATTCGCCGGACAGGTGCGCGGCGCGAAGGTCAAGATAGCCATGCAGGCGATCCAGTGGGTCCGTTGCTTGATTGTAGTTGGCGGCGGCGTAGAGGGCCGTCATCTCCTGCTCCCAATAGGCGACCGCCTCCAGCGCCAGATCGTCCTTGCTTGTGAAGTGATGGAAGAAGCTGCCCTTGGTCACGCCTGCCCGCTGGCATATCTGGTCAACCGATGTCGCACTGTAGCCTTGGACACCAATCAGATGCAGTGCCGCTTGCAGTAACTGTGTCCGGGACGGGGTCTCAGACGGCTTAGGCTTAATGGTGGAGGATTTAATCCGCGGTTGATTCATCCAGAGATCCTCTTTCCGATGCATACTAAACGGTACGATACCGAATAGTATGCATGGGGAGCAACTGGATTGCGTCTTGCGCGATGCATGAGGAATCAGCCTCGCCAATCCTGCGCCGATCGAGGAACCTCATCACCGATCCCAGATGAGGTTCCCTTCGTTTTCGACCCTCATGCAGAGGCGGAGACCGAGTTGTTGGTGGCGTGTAGACACGATGGGGGTGCGACGGGGTAGGAATACTTCTTGGGACCGCGTTTGCGGGCGACCAGAATGCGTACACGCTCCAGCAGCTCGGCTGGCGAGCAGGTACCCTTGGGGAGAAAAGCATCGGCGCGGCCCGCACGATCGTAACAGGTGACGGTGCCAGATACCAGCATGGCAGGCAGTGATGGCTGTAGATCCTTTGCGCGTCGGACCAGCTCGTTGCCGTCGATCAGCGGCAGCAGCAGGTCAGAGAGCAGAAGGTCAATCGAGCCGGGAAGAGAGCTGGCGATCACTTCCAGCGCCTCGTGGGGGTTCGTCAGAGCGATCACGCGATAACCGCGTGTCTCCAGAAGAAAGGTTCGTACAGAGAGAATCTGTTCATTGCTGTCGACGCAGAGAATGGTTTTTTTGGGGCGCATGCTTCTCAGCTTCTCGATTCTGCCCGACGGCATCGTTGACCGGCTTCAGAACCGGGTCCAGCGGTGCAGCCTGACTGTAGGGCCGCATCGGACGCATCAGCTGGTTGGCGGACGCGCCGACGTTCGGCGTTGGATTGACCCGCAATCGGGGCTGGCGAACTTTCGTCCGGCACAAGAGAGCTATCTCGGCGGAGTCCGACAAGAGGAACGCCACGCCTATAAGACGAGACTCTCCTCTCTGCTCCGTAAACGGGCAGCTCCCGAATCGCCAGACGAACCTAGGCTCGGCGCAACGAAATGCGGGTGCGAGAGAGTTGACGACGACGTGGATTGCCTCGCGTCTCTTCCGTAAACGCAACACCTTGGGCTGTCGCAGATCAAGCCAGCTGGCGTTCGCCCAACGCTCGTCTGGAGACCAGACAGCGTATTGGAGATCGATAACTGTACTGGTGCGTGCAGCTTGATGCGCAGCGACAGAGACAGAGCAACTGGACTGTCGTCAACTTCTCTCAACTCAATTAGTGAGGAACGATTGGTAATTCTGCTTCATTATTGGCGATTGAATTGCCATCTCTACTATTCGGATTCGTGCAGATCTCGTTCCTTAGTGCTTTCTCACACTACGAGGGAGTACCCGTCTTGGCAATAGCGAATAAAAAGCGTAAATAAGGAAAAATTTCTCTTGCTCATTCACCGAATTTTAAAATAGCCCGTAAACATTGGAGATTTTACCCGTCTCACTGTTGAAAACAAGTGCATCGCTACAGGATAATGCGTCCCATTGCAATCAAAATGGTGCGTCCGCCCACACACATAATTGCGTAAGCTGACTCTTCAGACCCTATTCTGAACGCAGTTCGGGCGGAAGCAACAACCAATTCGCCCGTCTATCGGCACTTCATTTGACACCACGCCTCATCAAATCTATCTTTAAAGAAGACGCATTCGCGGCAAGTAGAAAATTTAGTCATGCAACACGAAGTTAGATTAATCATTATGACGATGTCACCCAACACGACCCTCACCTGCTGCTGTAGCTGTCGCTGCGGCTGTTTGGTGTGGGAGCGCGGATAGGCGAATCGTAGAAGTAACCTTTCGATTTGTGCAACGCGGAACCCACCCAAAGCCAACGAGCCGGGTGGGATTTTTGTTTTCCGGGCCAGGTTTGAACAGCGTTTAAAATTCATCCAATGATGACGTTGGCTCATCCAATTGCCGGCAAGTCTATCCGAAGAATTCGAGGTACAAATTCATGTCACTCCGCATCAACGATGTAGCTCCTGACTTTACCGCCGACACCACTCAAGGCACGGTCCACTTCCACGATTGGATCGGCGACAACTGGGCTGTGCTGTTCTCTCACCCCAAGGACTTCACCCCGGTCTGCACCACAGAACTGGGCGCAGTCGCAAAGCTCGAAGCTCAATTCGCCAAACGTGGAGCCAAGATCATCGGCCTCAGCGTGGACCCGGTCGGCAACCACGAAAAGTGGGCCTCTGACATTGAAGACGTGGGCGGCGCGAAGGTTAACTTCCCACTGATCGGCGATCCCGAGTTGAAGGTGGCTAAGCTCTATGACATGCTGGCTGCAGACGATGGCAACACCAGCGAAGGTCGTTCGCCCGCCAACAACGCGCCCGTGCGCACTGTCTTCGTCATCGGGCCGGACAAACGCATCAAGCTGACGCTTGCCTACCCGATGACGACGGGACGCAACTTCGACGAGATCATTCGTGTGCTTGACTCAATCCAGCTTACCGCTAAGCATAAGGTCGCAACCCCGGCAAACTGGAGGCAGGGCGAAGAGGTCATTATTTCCGGAGCCGTCTCCAATGATGACGCAGCAAAGATATTTCCTGGTTACAAGACGGTGAAGCCGTACCTGCGCACTACCGCGCAACCGAGCTAGGTCTCTGCTAATTTGGCAAATCGTCTGCTACTTTGGCAAGACGGACGATGATTTCACCGCCGCGCTTGCGGGATTAGCAAGCGCGGCAAACAAGAAGCACCGATGGCGAAGTGGCTAACGCGCTGGTCTGCAAAATCAGTATTCGCGGGTTCAATTCCCGCTCGGTGCTCCAAAAATCTTCAAGACAATGCCCCACAGATCGCATGAGGTAAATGTGCGATGAGTGGGGCATCTGGCCCTTTGTAGGCTTGAAGATTCGCTTCGCTACAGTTATTTATTCTGGGCAGTGGCGAAGCGCTGGTTGATCTCATCCCAGTTGACGACGTTCCACCAGGCGGCAAGGTAGTCGGCGCGGCGGTTCTGGTACTTCAGGTAGTAGGCATGCTCCCAGATGTCGTTGGCGAGGATCGGGTATAGGCCCTCGGAGAGCGGCGTGTCTTGATTCGATGTGGTGACGATCTTCAGCTTGCCAGCCTGAAAGACCAGCCAACCCCAGCCAGAGCCAAACTGCTTGGCGGTGGTCTCGTTGAAGAGCTTCTTGAAGCTCTCGAAGTCGCCGAAGTCGGCCTTGATCTGTGCGGCGATGGCACCGTCGGGAACGCCGCCACCGTTGGGCTTCATGATCCGCCAGAAGAGATTGTGGTTGACGGTTCCTCCGCCGTGATTCTTGACGGCGGTGCGGATCTCCTCGGGGATGGTGGAGAGCTGCTTGAGAAGCTCTTCTGGACTCTTCGCTGCCAGCTCGGGATATTTTTCAACTGCGGCGTTCAGGTTGGTGACGTAGGTCTGGTGGTGCTTGTCGTGGTGCAGCTTCATCGTCGCCTCGTCGATGTGGGGTTCGAGGGCGGCATAGTCGTAAGGCAAGGGAGCAAGTTCGTAGGCCACAGTATTATCTCCTGTCGTACTGGTGCTGCTGATTCTGTTACTCTTCGGGTAATTGGATGCAAGCTAGCGGACGAGGGTGCATGGGAGTTGGCCGAAGTGTCGATTTTAATCTTGTCTCCCTACACCACTCCCTACACCACTATAGATAGTTCTTTGCCGTAAGATGGGAGGATTTGCGGCAAACAGATATAAATAGCCGTAACGAAATATGCCGCTGCAAAACCATACAGTATTGCTATCCAAGCTAGTCTCTACCTATACCAGTGACCGGCCAAGACACCTTCGGCTTTGTCCTGAACGTGCCAGCACACGCATCGCATCTTGGTCCAGGTTGCGGCGGACCTGATCTGTAGATCGATTCCTTTCGTCCACTCTCTGCCTTGAACAAAACTGATCGCGAGGATCACGCGCCGTGCGATAGACCTCAGAGCTGGACACATAAACGAAGCGGCGCACTCCGGCCTTCCGCGCGGCCACAAGCTGCGCGACCAGTATGCAGCCAAATATAAGCCTGCAGCTCCCGTAACCAACACGCACGGATGCTGCTTCGTCGCGTTATCTGCTGCCACAGTAGTGACCCGCGTCAGCAAAATGTCTGCCTTAATCCCAAAGCATCCGGGCGCTTGACAGTAATGCATTTACCGTAAGATCTGGCATTTTCTATAGGTAGTATTGCTCTCTGCGTGCCAGCCATCTCCAACACGAGTTGAAATTGATTGACCTCTAAGCTTACTCCTTGACTGAGCATCGGATCTGAAGACGGGGCCTGTCCCACCGCCTTATCGAATACAGGTTGACCGCGCCGCTAGACTTCCGTAGACTTGTTAGTTGTAGGGATGCGGTGAATTGCGTCTCCGGCCTGCATTCCCACTCCCGTCTCGGCGGGATTAAGATCACTCTCCGCTGTGGCGGACGATGAAAATTCCCCGCTGCGGCGGAACAAGAAAAGAGTTCAGAATCAATGGCAAATCATGTCTCCTCGCTTAAGCGCGCACGTCAGACCGAAACCAAGACCTTAATCAACCGTGCCAACAAAACCAAGCTGCGCGGAACCCTACGTACTCTGCGCGAAGCCATCGTCGCTGGGGATAAGAAGACTATTGCGGCAACCTACAGCGAGACTGTCTCGGTCCTGGACAAGAGCGTACAAAAGGGCGTTCTGCACAAGAACACTGCCAGCCGCTACAAGTCCCGCCTGAACGCACGCGTCAAGGCGCTGGTCGTTGTCCCCAAGGCCGCCTAAATCGCTTCGCATTGCAAAAGCCAGCCCAGACTAAGAGGGCTGGCTTTTTGCTTTAGAAGCGGTCTTAATACTGTGCAGTTCGTCCTCAGGCTCAGCCAGCCAATTGTTGTACGCCGTCTTGAGTGTGATGGTCGAGCGCACCCTTGCGAAGCAACTGTTTTTGCCGCAAAAGTTTCATGCGGTCGAAGACCTAGTTTGTTGTGGAGCTGCGGACCTCTGCCTCGACAGAGCCGTGAGCCAGACGCGCGCGAATTATCTGGCCAGGGCGGGCAGCGGCGGCGGCTCGCAGCAGAACTTCGTCGGAGCGGCCGTCTTCGGAGCTGTTCTGGATATAGATCAGTGCGTAGCCACGATTCAGCACGGCCAGCGGCGACAGAGCATCGAGGCGGGCAGTGGCGCGGACTAGACGCGTCGAGTGCGCAGCAAAAATACGCTCGCAAACTCGCGTCAAAGCTTGCCGCGTACCCTCCAGACGTCGCCGTGCAACAGCCAGCCGCGCAGCAGGACTCTGCCGTTCGAGGCGAGCTGTGAGTGTCTCAAGTTGCGTCGCACGTGCGCGCAGGCGTCGGGTGGTGGCGACCTCTATGCGGTGGCGCAGATCGTCCAGACGTTGCACGCGGCGGCCAATGACCGATTGCAGCCGAAGCTGAATCTGCGAAATCGACAGTACAGTCAGTCGCCCGCGCGCCTGCATCAACTGGTAGCGAATGGCGCGACGGATGCGCTCGTCCAGAGCCGCGACGCGCTCGTCTACGCGATGCGCTGCGGCGGTAATGACCTCGGCCGCAGCAGAGGGCGTGGGCGCGCGCAGGTCGCTG